>JAQGMP010000155.1 GCA_028292285.1 Variovorax sp.
CCGAGCGCCTTGATCTGGCTCATGCCTGTCGGCCTGCCGCTGCTGCTGGCGATCCCGCTGACCGTGTTGACCAGCCAGATCGCACTCGGCGCCTCGCTGCGTGAACGCGGCTGGTTGCTGATCCCCGAGGAGTCGCGTTCGCCGGCCGTGCTGCGCCGCGCCTGGATGCACGCGGTGCGCCTGGCTCGCCCGGCACTCGCCACGGTCTGAGCAGTCTGACCAGCGCGCTCGCCGCGCGCCCACAAAAAAGCCCGCTCGATGCGGGCTTTTTTACGTCCTTGATCCGACCGATTGACCGAGGTTCAGAAGCGCGGCATTCCGCCACCACCACCGGGACCACCCATGCCGGGCATGCCCTTCATGCCGCCCATCTTCTTCATCATTTTCATCAAGCCGCCGCCCTTCATCTTCTTCATCATGGTCTGCATCTGCTCGAACTCGTTGAGCAGGCGGTTCACTTCCTGAACCTGCACACCGGCGCCGGCGGCGATGCGGCGCTTGCGGGTGGCTTTGAGCAGCTCGGGCTTGCGGCGCTCCAGGGGCGTCATGCTGTTGATGATGCCTTCCTTGCGGCGGATGTCGCGCTCGGCACGCGTCATGTCGGCTTCGGTTGCCTTGGCCGCCATCTGCTGCGGCAGCTTGTCCATGATGCTGGAGAGGCCGCCCATCTGCTTCATCTGCTGCAGCTGGCTCAAGAAGTCGTCCAAGTCAAAGCCGGCACCGCTCTTGACCTTGGCCGCCAGCTTCTGAGCCGCTGCAACGTCGACGCCAGCCGTGACTTGCTCGACCAGCGCCACGATGTCGCCCATGCCGAGAATGCGACCGGCGTAGCGCTCGGCATCGAACACCTCCAGCCCGTCGATCTTCTCGCTGGTGCCGGCGAACTTGATCGGGACACCGGTCACCTGCCGCACCGACAGCGCCGCACCGCCGCGCGAGTCGCCGTCGGTCTTGGTCAGGATGATGCCGGTCAACGGCAGCGCGTCCTTGAACGCCTTGGCCGTGTTGATCGCGTCCTGCCCCTGCATCGCGTCGACGACGAACAGCGTTTCGATCGGATTCAGCGCCGCGTGCAGTTCCTTGATTTCCGTCATCAACGCTTCGTCGATGGCCAGACGGCCCGCCGTGTCGACCAGCAGCACGTCGAAGAAGTGCCGCTTGGCGTGATCGAGCGCAGCCCGCGCGATGTCGAGCGGCTTCTGGTCGGGCGTGCTCGGAAACCATTCGGCGCCCGCTTGCTTGGTCACCGTCCTGAGCTGCTCGATGGCAGCGGGACGGTACACGTCGCCCGACACGGTCAGCACTTTCTTCTTGCGCTTTTCGATCAAGTGCTTGGCCAGCTTGGCGACGGTGGTGGTCTTGCCGGCGCCTTGCAGCCCGGCCATCAGGATCACCGCTGGCGGCTGCGCCACCAGGTTGATGTCCGACACGCCTTGGCCGATGGTCGCGGTGAGCTCGCGGTTGACGATGCCGATCAGCGCCTGTCCCGGCTTGAGCGAGCCCAGCACTTCCTGGCCCAGCGCTTTCTCCTTGACACGGGCGACGAAATCGCGCACCACCGGCAACGCGACGTCGGCTTCGAGCAGCGCCATCCGCACCTCGCGCAGCATGTCCTGCACGTTGCTTTCGGTGATGCGGGCCTGCCCACTCATCTGCTTGACGAGGCGGGAGAATTTTTCGGTGAGGGCGGTGGCCATGTGGGAGATGCCTTGGAGATGCCTTGCAGCGCGAGCCGCTGCAGGGGCGCAGCTAAACTCAGCCGATGATTTTAGCGAGCCCCTCCCCGCTCGGCGTGGCACTGGGCATCGCCGCCGCCGCAGCCTATGCCGTGACCGCCGCCGGCGCGTCGCGGCTCGGGCGACAGGGCACGCGGTGGCTGCTCGGCCTGGCCTGGCTGCTGCACGGGCTCACGCTCGCATGGAGCCTGGTCGGCGGTATCCCGCTCTTCGGCTTTGCGCCGGCAATTTCGGTCACGGCCTGGCTCGTGCTGACGGTGTACGCCATCGAAAGCCGCATGTATCCGCAGCTCACCGTGCGTCGGGTGCTGGCGGTGCTCGGTGCCGGCGCCGTGTTGCTGGCCGTGCTGTTCCCCGGCGTGCCGCTTCATGTTTCCGCTTCGCCGTGGCTGCCGCTGCATCTGGCGCTCGGCATCGCGTCGTACGGATTGTTCGGCGCCGCCGTCGTGCATGCGTGGCTCATCAGCCGGGCAGAAAAGCAGATTCGGCTGGCGGCCGATCCGCAAGCCGGCGTGCCGCTGCTCACGCTCGAACGTCTGACGTTCCGCTTCGTCACCGCAGGCTTCGTACTGCTGTCGGCCACGCTGCTGGCGGGCTTGCTGTTCAGCGAAACGCTGTACGGACGCGCCTGGAAGTGGGACCACAAAACGGTGTTCTCGATCCTTGCGTGGTTCTGTTTCGCCGTGCTTCTGACGGGGCGTGCGCGCTTCGGCTGGCGCGGCCGCAAGGCGCGCCGGGTGCTCTATGCCGGCGCGGCCCTGTTGGTGCTGGCCTATGTGGGCTCGCGCTTCGTGCTCGAAGTCGTCCTGGGCCGCGTGCCATGAAATATCTGCTGGTCTTCATCGTGCTGTTCATCGCGATCTGGCTTTTTCGCAAGGGCCAGCGCGAAGACGAACGCGAGGCCGCGCGCAAGGCCCGGCCGGCGCCGCCGGCCGCGCAACCCACCGTCGGCGCGCCGCAAGCCATGCTGCGCTGCGCGCACTGCGGCCTGCACCTGCCGGCGACGGACGCCATCGCCGGACCGTCCGGCATCTATTGCAGCGCCGCGCACCGGCGTGCCGCCGAAGGCGCGAGTTGAGCGACATGGCGCCGCTGCTCTGGTCACGGGGTGAACCCGCGACCGACTGGGGTGGCCTCGAAATCGCGACGCGGGAGAGCTCTGCGCTGCTGCGGCTGTGGCGCGGCTTCATGACGGCACGCTACTTCGTCGCGGCCGTGCTGCTGGTGCTGCAGGTCATCACGCTGACGATCGGCCAGCCGGTGCACCGGGCCGCCATCGCGGTGTCGATCGCTTATCTGGTGGCGACGCTGCTGGGCTCGCGCTACGCCCGCTTCCAGCCGCCGATCCGCGGCATGGGCCCGACCTGGTTCGCGACCGTCGGCATCGATCTCGCGACCTTCACGCTGCTGCAGCTGCTGCAGATCGGCAGCATCAACTACACGCCGCTTTTCGCGCTGCCGGTGTTGATGGGCGCCGTGCTCGGCACGGTGTCGGTCGGCCTCGGCACCACTGCGGCGGTGACCTTGCTGTTGCTAGCGGACGCGGCCTGGAACTGGCTGCAGCAACCGGCCGATTCGTCGTCGCGCTTCGTGCAGGCGGCGCTCACCGGCACCGGCTTGTTCGTGGTGGCGCTGCTGGCGCACGAACTCTCGCGGCGGCTGGCGCGAGAAGAAGCGCTGGCGGTGCGCAATCGCAGCTCGGCGCAGATGCACGCGCAGGTCAACGACCTGGTCATCGAAACGCTGACCGAAGGCGTGCTGGTGATCGACAGCTTCGGCCGCGTTCATGCGGCCAATCCGGCGGCCGACGAGATCCTGGGCCAGGGCCTGGCCAACCTGGCGCTGCCCTTTCCGCTCGACACGCATCCGGCGTGGCAACCACTGGCCGCGTTGGCGGTGCAGACCTTCGCGCGGCGCAGTCCGCAATCGCAGGAGGTGCCGGTAGCGCAGGCACAGGGCGCACCGCGCGAGGTGCGTGTGCGCACGCGCCTGACACCGCCCAACGACCGCGGCTTCGACAGCCTGTGCGTGATGTTCCTGCAAGACCTGCGCGAAATCGAAGCCCGCATCCGCACCGAGAAGCTGGCCGCGATGGGCCGCATGTCGGCTGCCGTCGCGCATGAAATCCGCAATCCGCTGGCCGCCATCACACAGGCCAGCGGCCTCCTGGCCGAAGACCTGGTCGATCCGGCCCACCGCAAGCTGACGGGCATGGTGCAGCACAACGCACAGCGGCTGGCACGCATCGTTGACGACGTGCTCGACGTGGCGCGGGCGCGCCAGCAACGCATCGAACCGCTCGGCGACATGGTCGAACTCGACAGCACGGTTCGCATGCTCACCGAAGAATGGGTGCGCCAGTCGCAGCGCAACGGCGTGCTGGTGATGCTGTCGACCGGCGGCCGCGATGTGCATTTCGATGCCGAACACCTGCGGCGCATTCTGGTGAACCTGCTCGACAACGCGGCGCGCTATGCCGGCGAACGCGACGGCTCGATCCAGGTCAGCACGCTGGCCGACGACCGCGACCGGGCGCATCTGCAGGTGTGGAGCGACGGCGCGCCGCTCGAAACCGCGGTGCAACGGCATCTGTTCGAACCGTTCTTTTCGTCGGAGAGCCGCTCCAGCGGCCTCGGACTTTTCATTTGCCGCGAACTGTGCGAACGGCACGGCGCGACCATCGGCTACGAGCGTCGCGCGCTCACCGCGAACGGGCCGGAAGGCAACGATTTCTTCGTTTCGTTTGCATCGGCCGAAACCCGGCTGACACAATAGACGGGTGAGCCCTCCCACCCCATCGTCGACACCGCACTCGCAGACCGCGCAGCCCGCGCACATTCTGGTGGTCGATGACGAGCCTGACCTGCGCACGCTCTACGAATTGACGCTGCTGCGCGAGGGCTACAAGGTCGACGCGGCCGGCAGCGTGGCCGAGGCGCTGCAGCATCTGGCGGCCGAACGCTTCGACGCGGTGATCACCGACATGCGATTGCCCGACGGCCTCGGCATGGAAATTCTGCAGCGCATCCAGAACGATCAGCGCAGCGAGCGGTGCGTCGTGATGACGGCCTATGGCTCCGCCGAAAACGCGGTCGAGGCGCTGAAGGCTGGCGCCTTCGACTACCTCACCAAGCCGGTCGACCTGAAGCAGTTTCGTGCTGTCGTGGCCTCTGCGGTGCAGCAACACGCGGCCCCGGTGAAGGTGGTGCGAACGGTCGCCAGCGTCGATGCGGGCGCCGCCAAATCGGCCGTCGTGGCGGCGAGCGGGTTGGCGGCACTGGCTCGGCTCGTCGGCGATTCGGAGCCGATGCGCATCGTCAAATCGCGCATCGCCAAAGTGGCGCGCGGCATGGCGCCGGTGCTCGTGCGCGGCGAGTCGGGTACCGGCAAGGAACTGGTCGCGCGCGCCGTGCATGCGTGCAGCCAGCGCAGCGATGGTCCTTTCGTCGCAGTCAACTGCGGCGCCATTCCGGAGAACCTGCTGGAGGCTGAATTCTTCGGTGCGCGCAAGGGCTCGTACACCGGTTCCTCGCAAGATCGCGACGGCTACTTTCAGGCGGCGCGCGGCGGCACATTGTTTCTCGACGAAATCGGCGATCTGCCGATCGCGATGCAGTCGAAATTGCTGCGCGCCATTCAGGAGCGCAACGTGCGGCCGATCGGCTCGACACAGGAAGACGCGGTCGATGTGCGCATCGTCAGCGCGACCCACAAAGACCTGCACGCCGAGGTGCTGGCGAGCCGGTTCCGGCAAGACCTTTTCTATCGGCTCAACGTGATCGAGATCGCGCTGCCGGCCCTGCGCGAGCGGCGCGAAGATCTGCCTGCGCTCTGCACCGCGCTTCTGGAGCGCATCGCCCACGAAGCCGGCATGCCGGTGCCGACGCTGTCGGCCGATGTGCTGCGCCGGCTGGCTTTGCATCCGTTGAACGGCAACGTGCGCGAGCTTGAAAACCTGCTGCATCGCGCGGTCGCGTTGAACGATGGCGACGAACTGCATCTGGATTTGATGGATTCCGATTCAGGGCTGGCGAGCCTGGCGGCCATGACCGGCGCTGCTGCGGGTTCAGTGGTGATGGATGCGACGCGCACGACAGGCCTCATCGGCTTCCACGACCTGCACGATGCGCCGATCGCTTCGACCGGTGCCACACCGGCGCTGCACGACGCAGTGAAGGCGCCGCCGCCCGCCGTACCGTCCGACCTGCAGACCTACCTGGACCAGCAGGAGCGCGAGATCCTCGTGCGTGCATTGCATGAAAGCGGCTTCAACCGCACCGCGGCGGCCGCGCGGCTCGGCTTGAGCCTGCGGCAAATCCGCTATCGCATCGCGCGCCTCGGCATCGCGACGCCGAACGGCGACGATGGGCATGGCGTCGCGATCGATGAGTGAGCGGGCCGGTGTGAGCGGCGGCGTGAACCGGGGCGAACCCGGCGATGCCGATGGTGCGGCGCTGTGGAAAGCAGGCTGGTACCGCTTTGCCCGCCAGTTGCAATCACCGAACTTCGGGCCACGCCCTGCCGGCGCGCAAACCGATTTGATCGTGCTGCATTCGATCAGCCTGCCGCCCGCGCAATACGGCGGCGACGAGGTGCAGCAGCTCTTTACCAACCGGCTCGATTGGGACGCCCATCCCTACTTCGCGAGCATTCGCGGCATCGAGGTGTCGTCGCATTTTTATGTGCGGCGCGATGGCGAACTCTGGCAGTTCGTCAGCTGCGACGAGCGCGCCTGGCACGCCGGACCGTCGGCCTGGCGCGGCCGCGTCAACTGCAACGACGACTCGATCGGCATCGAGCTCGAAGGGCTCGATGGAGAGCTCTTCGAAGACGCGCAATACGAAACGCTGGCGAGCTTGTGCCCTGCCATCGCGCAGCACTATCCGATCGCGTTCGTGGCCGGCCACGAGCACATCGCGCCTGGGCGAAAGCAGGACCCGGGAGCAGGCTTTGCATGGCGGCGTCTGCGCGACGCAACGGGCTGGAAAAAAGAGATGTTTCCCGGGATCACGACCGCATCCTGAAACATCGTGCGAAGCGTGGCTTCGCATCTCAGCAACCATGCGGTTTGCAGGTGCAAAACCGGTTGAAGACCGCATGCTTGCTGGCTTGGAATAAGGTGGCCGAGCAACCACGCCGCCTGCGCCGTGCCTGACCCGCAAAACGGCAAAATGTGCAGTTTTTCACAAACATTGAAGTTCGTCGAAAACACTACATCTAGTGGTTGTGGGCCCCTCAGACCCTAGATATAGTGTGCCGTCCGGAACAAATGCCTGAACGGCCCCGGAATCGAAACGCCGACCACCGATGTCCGCGTCCCCAACAAGAATTGCAAACCGAGGACCGAATGCAAACAGCCCTGAATACACCGTCCACGTCGCGCGCCGCGCCTTCCACCCATGCCGGCAGCAGCGCCCGCGACACCGCCGGTTCGCCCGCCGGCAGCGCACTGGCGCACTACCAGATCATTCGCCGCAACGGCGCCGTGGTCCCGTTCGAACCGAACAAGATCGCCATCGCGATGATGAAGGCCTTCCTGGCCGTGCATGGCACGCAAGGCGCCGCATCTGCCAGCGTGCGCGAAACCGTCGACGGCCTCACGCAAGCAGTCGTGCGCGCCATGGTGCGTTCGCGTCCGGGCGGTGGCACCTTCCACATCGAAGACGTGCAGGACTCGGTCGAACTCGGCCTGATGCGCGGCGGCCACCATGAAATCGCGCGCGCCTACGTGCTGTACCGCGAACGCCGCACCCAAGAGCGCGCCAAGCAAGGCGCACAAGACGCGCCGGCCGCGCCGATCATTCACGTGCTCGACCGCGGTGAACGCGTCGCGCTCGACCTGAACGAACTCAAGGGCCTGATCGAATCCGCCTGCGAAGGCCTCGGCGACAGCATCACCGCGGCGCCGATCCAGGCCGAGACGATGCGGAACCTCTACGACGGTGTGCCGCTCGACGAGGTCTACAAGGCCTCGATCCTCGCGGCCCGCACGCTGATCGAAAAAGATCCGGACTACACCTTCGCGACCGCACGTCTGCTGCTGCACACGATCTTCAAGGAGATCCTCGGCCGCGAAGTGATGCCGGTCGAGCGCGCCGAAGCCTACGTCGACTACTTTCCGCAGTTCATCAAGAAGGGCGTCGACAATGAACTGCTCGACGAAAAGCTGTTTCAGTACGATTTGCCCCGCCTGGCCGCCGCGCTCAAGGCCGAACGCGACTTGCAGTTCGACTACCTCGGCCTGCAAACGCTGTACGACCGCTACTTCCTGCACATCCGCAAGGACCGCATCGAACTGCCACAGGCGTTCTTCATGCGCGTCGCCATGGGCCTGTCGCTCGGTGAAATCGATCGCGAAGCGCGCGCCATCGAGTTCTACGAAGTGCTGTCGTCGTTCGACTTCATGTCGAGCACGCCGACCCTGTTCAATGCCGGCACGCTGCGCTCGCAACTGTCGAGCTGCTATTTGACGACGGTGCCCGACGACCTCGACGGCATCTACGAATCGATCAAGGAAAACGCACTGCTGTCGAAGTTCGCCGGCGGCCTGGGCAACGACTGGACCCGCGTGCGCGCGCTCGG
>JAQGMP010000224.1 GCA_028292285.1 Variovorax sp.
GGCGCGACCGGTTCCGGCGCGGGCGGTGCCACATCGGCGAGCCGGGCAGCGGGCAGATCGAGGCTGAAGGTGCTGCCGTTCTGCAGCGCCGAACGCACCGCGATGCGGGTGCCGAGCAGCCTTGCGATGCGAGCGCAGATCGCCAGCCCGAGGCCGAAGCCCTGGCGCCGGTCGCGCTCCGTGTTGGCGACCTGGTAGAACTCTTCGAAGATGCGGCTCTGATGGATCGGCGCAATGCCGACGCCGTTGTCGCGCACCTCGATGCGCACGCTGCCGCCGCGGCGGCGCGCCATCACCAGCACCGTGCCGTCGAGCGGCGCATGCCGCACCGCGTTGCTCACCAGGTTGCCGACGATGCGCAGCAGCAATGCGGGGTCGCTGCGCACCGCCAGATCGTGGTCGCGCCAGACCAGGCGCACGCGCGCTTCGCTGGCCTGCGAGCCGTGTTGCGCCTCGAGCTGGTCGAACAACATCGCGAGCGACACGGCGGTGATGGCGGGCGTCAGCACCTGCGCATCGAGCCGCGAAATTTCGAGCAGGTCGTCGAGCAGCACGCCCATGAATTCGGTGCTCTCCTGCAAGCGCTGCACGGCCGGCCGCTGCGCCGCTGTGGCGGTCGGCAACAGGCCATCGATGAAGAGCCCCATCGCATGCAATGGTTGGCGCAAATCGTGGCTGGCCGCGGCCAGAAACCGTGCGCGCGACAACGCCGCCTGTTCGGCTTCGGCCATGCGCTGCAGCGCCACCGCGGTGGCCTCGCGCACGCGCTCTTCGCTGACCTGCTGGTTGTGCTGCAGCCGCTCGGCCAGCCGGTTGATGTCGTGCGCGAGGTTGGCGACTTCGTGCGTGCCGCGCGGCACCGTGTCGATGGTGGAGGGATCGCTCGAACCACCGTCGCCGACCACGTCGCAGCGCGCATCGAAGTTGCCGGCCTCGAGCGCCGCCACCGTGCGCGACACGCGGCGCAACGGGGAGGCCACGGCCCGCGCCATGTGGCGCACCGACGCCCACGCCGCCAGCAGCGCCACCAGTGCGATGCCGATGCCGGCCATCAGCGAGCGCGTGCGTTCGCGGCCGTATTCGGTGGTGTCGCGAAAGGTCTGCACCACGCCGATCGGCGCATCGCCGCCGGCCGTCGAGCCTTCGGGTGCGAAGGCATTGGTACGCGATGCTTCGCGCACCGCGACGGGCGCAGTAAACATGCGCAAGCGCTCCATCGGCGCCGTGCTGGAGCCCGCCGTCACGAAGACGCCGGCACTGTTGCTGATTTCGATGCGCACCACCTGCCCGCCGCGCAAGGCGGCGTTGGCCACGTTCTGCAGGGCCGGCACGTCGCCGGCATACAGACTCAGGTCGGACATGGCGGCCACTTGCCGCGCCACGGCCTGGCCTTCGGCATCGAAGGCGGTTTCGAGCGTGCGCAAGCGGCTGTGCGTGAACCACGCGGTGAGCGCGATGGCCACGGCCGCGCACGGCACCACGCCGAGCCGGATCAGGTCGCGCTGCAGATTGCCGTGGACGACCAGCGGACGGTTTTGCGGGCGCGGCGCCTCCACCGCAGCGGCCGCTGGCGGCGAAAGCGCCGCACCCGGGCTCGGCGCTGTCATCGAACGGCCGTCACCCGGTCGGTCAGCTCCCGCTCGTCGGGCAGACGGAGGCTGAGCCCGCGCGCCACCGTCGCGTTGACGCGCACCGTGGCCGGCGTGGCGGCTTCGACCATCACGGCGGCATTGTTGCTGCCCGCCGCACCGCTCACCAGCTTGAGTCCCATGGCGCGCGCCTGCATCGCCAGCTGCGACGGCGTCGACACCGCGGCGGCGAGACCGCCCGAGCGCACCATGCCTTCGTTGGCGCCGAACACCGGCAACCCGGCGCCGGCGCCGGCATGCAGCACCGCGAGCGTCGCCGCCTGGCTGTCGCCGATGAGGTCGGGCAGCACCATCAGCGCATCGTTGCGCGGCAGCACGGCACGCAAGGCGGCACCGAGCGACTTGGCATCGGGCGCGTATTCGATCTGCAAGTCCCAGCCCTGGGCCGCGCGTTGCAGTTCGCGCAGCAGCGGCTCGGACTCCGCGGTCGCGACCACGCCGAGCCGCCGTTTGCCAGGCAGCACCGCGTCGACCAGCGCCAGCTGATCGGCCATGGCCGGATCGCGGAGCAGCACGCCGACACGCCGGTCGGGCCGCTTGAACGCGGGGCTGGTCTTCAGGCCCTCGTAGTCGAGCCGCGTCAGCATCACGAGCAACAGCGGCTCTTGCCCCGGCCGCTCGATGGCGGCGCGTGCCGCGGTCGGGCCGATCGCCATGGTGATGTTCGTGTCGGCGGCCATGGCGGCGGCGCTGGTGCGCAGGCCGCGGGTTCGCACGCCGGCCACGAGGCTGCGCTCTTCATCGGCGGGCGGCACGTCGGCCGCGCCGCCGGTCGGGATGCGCACCACGTCGAAGCGGCTGCCGGCGTCGCGCGTGTCGCGCAGCTGCCGCAAGAACTCGGTGTGCGGTGCGGTCTCGTCGGCCATCAGCACCGTCAGCCCACCCGCGTGCGCGCTCCCGCCGAGCATCGCGGCGCCCATGGCGGCAAGGCCGACGCCGGCGCGCAGTGCGCGCAGAAGCGTCTTGAGGTGATTCGCAAACATGGCTGCACAAGCACCAGAAGAAAGTGATGCAGCTCAATGTACGGACCCGGCTCATTTCGCGCGATAAGGCAGACGGCCGGTGTCGCGCGCCCAACGGTTGGCCTGCGATGCCGGGCGGCGGAGGCGCGCGGCCTGTCGGTCTATGCCCGATGGACTAGCGGCCTGCGCAAGCTGTTTCAGATCGTTTCGCGCACCGCTGCCAACTGCGCCGCAATGGCTTGCCGCAAGGCCCGCGGTGCTACCGGCTTGTAGAGCACGGCGACCCCGGCGGCGGCCACTTCGCGCAGCCGGTCGGGCTTGGTTTCGCCGGTAACCAGCAGCCGCGCCGTCGCCGTGCCGATGCCACGCGGATGGCGTTCGAGCGCCGTGATGACGTCGAGTCCGTTGTCGCCGCCCTGCAGCAGCAAGTCGCTCACCACCACGTCGGGCGGGCTCTCCCAGCGGTCGGCGAGCGCCAGCGCCTCGGCCCGGCTTTGCGCGGCCAGCACAGTGGCGCCCCAGTTGCTCAAGACCACCTGCAGGCCTTCGAGGATGGTGCGCTCGTCGTCGATGACCAGCACCCGCACGCCGTGCAGATCGGCCTCTTCGTCGCGGGGGCCGGGCGCCGTGCCGCCCATCGGCTGGTTCAGCGCAACGACCGGCGCCGCGGCGCGCACCAGCACGCGGACCGACGTGCCTTTCTTCGGCCGCGAGATCAGCTCGACCCGCGTGTTCAGCAACGCGGCCAGCCGTTGCACCGTCGCCAAGCCCAGGCCCATGCCGCGCGCGCCGCGGGTCGCCTGCTTGCCCTGGTCGACTTGATAGAACTCTTCGAACACCTTTTGCTGGTGCTGCGGCGCGATGCCGATGCCGGTGTCCCACACGTCGATGCGAACGCCCTTGCCGCGCCGCCGCGCACCGATCAGCACGCCGCCTTCGGTCGTGTGGCGCAGCGAATTCGACACCAGGTTGTTGAGGATTCGCGACAGCATCACGTAGTCGCAACGCACCCACAGATCGGTCTTCCGGGCCACCAGCCGCAGGTTTTGCTGCTCGGCCACCGCGCGAAAGTTGCGGCTGATTTCGTCGAACAGGCGGTCCAGCGGAAAGTCCGTCCATTGCGGCTGCAGCACGCCGGCATCGAGTTGCGACAAGTTGAGCAACTCCGAAAAAAGACGGTCGAGCGAGTCGACGCATTCCTTGATGTGCTCGATGCGCTGCAGCCGCGACGGGTCGGTCTCTCCATTGGCAAGCCCGTCGGAAAACAGCGTGAGCGCATGCAGCGGTTGCCGCAGGTCATGGCTGGCGGCGGCCAGCAGCCGGGTCTTGGCCTGGCTCGCGATTTCGAGCTGTTCGTTCTTGCGCGCGAGTTCGGCGGTGGCGTCGCCGATGCGGCTTTGCAGCATGCGCTGGCTCTGCACCAGCGCGCTCGCCGCCTGGTTGAAGCCGCGTTGCAGGCGGCGCACTTCGGTCGTGCCTTCGACCGCCACGCTGGCGTCTTCGCCGGCACCGAGCCGGTCGACGGCCTCGCCCAGCGCCTTGATCGGCGCGCTGATGCGGCGCGCCGCCCACCAGCCCGCGAGGCCGACGCCCAGCAGGCTGGCGGCCAGCACCACCAGCACGTTGAGCCACACCGCCTTGCGCACCGCGTGCACGGCGTCCAGGCTGATCTCGACCATCACCTTGCCGAGGTGCGCGCCGTCTTCGCCGACGATCGGCACCACGGCGCGCAGGCCTTCGTCGCGGCCGCGGTCGACGGTTTCGGAGTTGGCGACGATCTCGCCGTCTTCCGACCAGATCTGCACTTGCTGTACGTGCGGCTGCGAAGTGCCGGCCTGCGCCGTGCGCAGCAAAGCCCGCCGGTCGAGGTGCGTCAGCGGCGTTTGCGCGAGCGTCGCGACCTGCAGCGCCACGGTCTGCGCATTGGCGCGCATGAGGTCGGTGACGCTCGTCAGATGCTGCCCGGTCAGCACGCCGATGGCGCCCAGCGTGGCGACCGTCGCTGGCAGCAAGGCCAGCAACACGAGCTGCTGCGCAAGGGACAGGCGGGGCAAACGCGAGAAAAACGTCACGAATCGGTGGCTGAGTTGGTATCTAATTGTGTTCCGCACAGTCCCCCTTTGAACAGCCCTCGTCGATGCAGGCTCTCGTCACCGCCGTTCTCGCCGCCGCCCGCACCGCTGCCGTCTGGTCGACGGCCTGCTTGTGGTTTCTGGCCTCGGCAGCCATGGCCCAGACCGCGGTCCCCGTGGTCTCGTTCGATACCGCGCCGGTGCGCTTCGGCATTCTGCCTTTGGGGGGCGCTTTCGAGTCCCGCAACGACTGGGAGCCGGTGCTGGCCGACCTGAGCCGCGCCATCGGGCGGCCGGTGACGGTGCTGTCGGTGACCTCGTACGAAGCGCTCGAGCAGGCCATTCAGCGCAATCAGGTCGACATGGCGTTTCTCTCCGGAAAAATGGCGCTCGATACGGTCACGCAGCGCCGCATGAAGGTCGTGGCGCAGGTCACGCGGCACGACGGATTGCCCGGCTACCGCTCGCTGCTGCTGGCGCGCAAGACCGGGCCGCGCAACTCGCTCGCGGACCTGCTGGCCACGCCTGAACGCTGGCGCCTGGCGCGCGGCGAGAGCCGTTCGGTGTCGGGCTTCATCGTGCCGCAGCTGCAGTTTTTCTTGCCGAACAACATCGCGATGGAAACGCGCTTTGCCAGCGAGCTGGTCGGCACGCACCAAGTGACGGCGCTGGCCGTGGCCAATGGCGAGGCCGATGTCGCGACCAACAACACGGCCGACTTCGAGCGCTTCAAATTGCAGTTCCCGGTCGAGGCCGAACGGCTGCAGGTGATCTGGGAATCCGAGTTGATCCCGCATGCGCAGATCGTCGTGCGGCGCGACTATCCGCCCCAGTTCCAGGCCAGGGTGCAGAACTTTCTGGTCGGCTATGCGCGCAGCAAAGGGCCGCGTGGCGACACCGAGCGCGCCATGCTCAAGTCACTGCACGACCTCGCGGGTTTTCTCGCTGCCGACAACTCCTCGCTCATGCCCGCCGCCAAGCTGGCCTACCAGCTCGCAAGGCAAAGCGCGATGAGCGCGCAGTGGGTCAACGACGAAGCACGGCAGGCGCGGCTGCAGCGCATCGAAAGCACGTACGCCGAGCAGGTCGCCGCGCTGCGCGAAGGCGCGCCTTGAGCGTTCGGGCACTTCGGTCGTCGTTCGGCCCCAACTGCCACTGGTGCGGCCTGCCCATGGACTTCGACGAGCCCTTCGGCCGGCCCGAGTCCGCCACCATCGAGCACCTCAACGATTCGACGCTGGGCGGCGTGCGCAAGCAGAGCCACAGGCGCCTCGCGCACGCGATCTGCAACCAGATGCGCAACGAGTTCAAGCTGCAGGCCGAGCGGCAGTTCAAGCGTTGGATCGACGAGCGGCGCGAGGCGGCATGCGTGAAGCGAACGGGCGTCGTGGCGGCAAACGGGCGCGGTCGCGACTGACATGGCGGCGGTGCAGATGCTGTAACCATCTGCATCGTTCAAACAATGTCTGGAGTCTCCGAATGAAGAAGATCATGTTCGCGCTTGTCACATCCCTTGCCGTGCTCGGTGCCAATGCCCAGGTCGGCAAGGCCGCCTCCGAAGCGACCGATTCGGTCCAGCACAAGATCGACGAAAAGCGCGCAGACAGCGACGCCAAAAAGAGCGGTCCGGTCGGCAAGGCAGTCAACAACGTCAAGTCGGGCTATCACAAGAACCGCGCGAAGAACTCGGCCAACAAGGCCAAGCAGTCGTTGAAGAACGCGGGCTGATAGGGCGAGCGGCCATTAGGCTGTCGGCGATGCCCTCCCACGCCGAACCCGACTCGCCGACGATCGCGCTGTCGCCCGATGGCACGCTGCGCATCGAATACGACTTCGCCGAAGACGAGCGCTTCGGGCCATGGGGCACGACCCGCGTGATTGCGCTTCCGCACGGGGATCGACTGGTGGAAGTCACCGGCCGGGGTCATGCGCCCGAGGCCGCGCAATTTCCCGCTGCCGGCATCGTCGTGTTGCCGCTGGCCGATCGTGCGGGTACGTGGCGAACCGTGCGCATCGATGCGATCGCGCGCAGCTTCAGATTGCTGCCCGCGAACGTCGACGAGCCTCTGGCGTGCCTGCCCGAACGATTGGGTCTGACCGACCCTGCGCCCCGCTATTCGCCGCCGCCGCAGGTGGCGAGCGCGGCACGGCGGCTGGTTATGGTCATCATGACGCTCGGGTGCCTGGTCTTCGTCCTTGGCGGCATCTGGCTGATGGCGGCAGGCCCGAACTGGAAGGATCGGGGCAACGGGCTGCTGGGCGTGTTGTTCTTCGGCGGCTGCCTCATCGTCTCGCTTCTGGAGTACCGGAAGGGGCGGTGAGTCAAAGCGCCGTCAACGCGCCCGCTGCGCCCGATAGCGGTACTGCCCTGCCGCCGGCCCGACCTCGATCATCACGCGGCGCAGCTTGTCGTCGTGCCCCGAATCTGCTTTCGCGGTCACGACGATGCCACGGGGCGTGGCGCGGCAGGCGAGGTCTGTCAGTGCGATCTCCGCATGGTCGTTGTCGAGTTCGGCGATGGCGACCGTGTGCTCCGCATGCAAAGCGCCATTGGCGTCGCGCGTCATCCATTGCACATAGAGGAACGACTGCGCGTACTGCTCGGCATGCACCACGCGGTAGGTGCCCTGATGGTCCTTGCCCCAAGTGCCGCACAGCTGAACCCAGCCGACGGCGTCAGGCGTCTTGAAGCTGTCGTAGCCGTAGTCGGCGCCGAGCGCATGGGCGCCCGCGCAGCCGATCGACATCAGCGCGGCAAGCAGCGCACGCGGTATCGCGCCCGTGGTCTTCATCAGTTAGCCGGACATCCCGCGGCGCATGCGCCGGTCGCGGTGAACTCCATCGTGATCCCGGACAGCGGCACGTAGACCGGCACCTTCACCGCCTTGATGTGTGCGTTGCCCAAGTGGTCGCCATGCATATGGCTCATCGGTAGGATGTCGATCTTGCCGAGCCGTGAATCGGTCGCACCGGCGACGGTGCGGCCCGGGTCGTTCAGGATGCGCATGCCGCTCGGATCTTCGAAGATCAGCGCCCGGTCTTGCGGACAGAACTCGCCGTCGATGCCGCCGAGCGGCGTCACCTTCACGTTCTGCGCCACACAGGAAAGGCCAGCAGCGCCGACAACGCGGCGGCCGCCATGAACTCGATCGATCGCTTCATTGGATCTCCAACGGTTTGAAGAGGAACGTGAAAAGCAAGTATGGCCGGATCGGGTGATGCTGTGCGACAGGACGTCGCGGCGGCGAGTGCGTTCTGAGCAAGCGACTGGCATTACGTCGCGCCAAGAGCGGTCAATCTTCCGCGCGAATAGCTTGATCGAGTTTCGGCTATTTCAGGTACGAATCCAATGCCACAAGGCCCTTCTCACTGATCTCAAGAACAGTCATAGTGGGGCGATCTTCACCTTCGCGTGGTCTGTGATAAGGGGCGGCGACAAGATACCCATAGACATGAAGGCGGGCGACGGTGTCTTTGTCGGAAGCCTCCTCAAAATCTTGAGGAAGCTTCATCGTCCTTACGCGCTGCAGAAATTGCATGTCATTCATGCTGCATTGTCGATGCTGACGCGTATCGCTCCGCTGTAGAAAATCGGGTTTCCTTTCCCTGACTTGGTTTGCTTGAACGTCAGCTATGGAGCGTAGGCTAAGACCGCTATGGGCACACGGCAGCCGTACACCCAGCCGTTCAACGCGGCCTCAAAACACCACGCGCCCAAGCTGTGAGAGCCCGCCTGCCGCCGCCCGGCACGCGCTGAACCAACAAGCCCCTAGGCCCTTCGACTTAGACCCAACGCCCCCGTCTAGGCCGTTAGGTGGATTTG
>JAQGMP010000242.1 GCA_028292285.1 Variovorax sp.
TGAATGTCGTCGGCGCCGTAGACCTCGTGCATGCGGGTCGTACCGTGTCAACGGTGGTGAGCGGATGCTCCCCGGTGATGTGTTGTCGACCGGTTCCGGTGCCTTTGCGATGCTGCGATTCGAAGACGGAAGCCGCGCGCTCGTGCCATCCGACAGCCAGGTGCAGTTGCTGTTGGCGCAACGTCGGCATATGCGGCTTAAACTGCTCGCCGGCCGCGTCGAATCGCGCGTGACACCGCAAGCGCAACGCACTTACGAAGTTGAAACACGGCGCGGCGTGCTGGGCGTACGCGGCACCCATTTCGTCGTGCGCGACGACGGCGACCGCGTCAGCGTGGAAGTGATTCAAGGAGCCGTAGCGGCATTGACGGATGCGCGGGCCGCGCGACCGGCCATCGTGCGCGGCGGCTTCGGTGCCACGATGCCGGCGGACGCCGCAGCGCAAACGCGTGCGCTGTTGCCCGCTCCCGCTTTTCAGGAGCGCGATGGCGCCCTGGTTTCACGCGACACACGTCGACTCTCTGCACAACGAGTGCCGGACGCTGCGGCATATCAGCTTCAAATTGCGAGCGACGACGGCTTTGAACATCTGCTATGGGAGCTGCAAGCGGTCGACCCGGCATTCACGTTGCCGCGCCTGCCCGCCGGCTTCTATCACCTGCGAATGGCCGCGCTCGATCACGATGGTCTTGAAGGCCTTCCGGGACAGACGCTGGCCTTCGTGCCGCACGACGGCTCGCTGATGGGCCGCGTCGAGCGCATCGCCGATGGCCGGCGAGCCTTGACGTGGGAGCCGCAGCAGGCCGACCGGCGCTACGTGGTTGAACTGGCGCGTGATCCTCAGTTCAACTCGATCGTTACGCGCCGTACCGGGGTGAACGGCAAGGGGCTCGTGCTGCCCGAGTTGCCTCCAGGCCGCTATTGGTGGCGCGTGTCGGAAGAGCAGGGCGCTGTCGTCGCAGGCTCGATCGACTGGACGACCAGTGAGTTCGACATCGCGGCGCCGGCCGGACTGTCCCCTCGACCGACCGCTTCTCCATCGAAGCGTTGAAGCACTAAAGGGCTTGAGCACAGGCGTAGGCGCTGGCCCAGGCCCACTGGAAGTTGTAGCCGCCGAGCCACCCTGTAACATCGACCACTTCGCCGATGAAGTAGAGCCCGGGCTGCTTCGACTCCATCGTTTGCGACGACAGATCGCGCGTGTCGACGCCGCCGGCCGTCACCTCGGCCTTCTTGTAGCCCTCGGTGCCGCTCGGCGTGATCTGCCAGCGCGCGATGCGCTCCGACAACGCGGCAATGGCCTTGTCCGATGCCTCGGTGATCGGCCGCTGCAATGCGGCCTCCTGGCCCACCCATGCATCGGCCAGCCGAGACGGCACCAGCGATGCGAGTTCATTCGCCGTGCGCCGTCTGGATCGAAGCTTGGCATCGCCAAGAGCGGCCGCGACATCGACGCCCGGCGCGAAGTCGAGCGTGAGCGGCGCGCCCGGCTTCCAGTAGCTTGAGATCTGCAGCACGGCGGGCCCCGACAGACCGCGATGCGTGAACAACAGGTCTTCGAGAAACGCGATGCGTTCTTTCTTTGCGCCGGTCTCGATGCGGACCGGCAGCGCCAAGCCGGCAAGTTCGGCGTAGGGTGCCCATGCGTCGCCACCGAAGGTCAGGGGTACCAATGCTGGCCGCGGCGTCACGACGCGCAGGCCGAATTGCGCGGCCAGTTTGTAGCCGAAGTCGCTGGCGCCGATCTGCGGAATCGACAAGCCACCAGTGGCCACCACTATGCGAGCCGCGTCGACGCTGCCCCGATCGGTCTCGATGCAATATCGGCTGCCGTCGCCACCCGCTGCGATCTCTTGCACCTTGCAAGGTTGCCAATGCACGACACTGCCCGCCGCGCATTCGGCCAGCAGCATGTCGATGATCTGCTGCGATGGTCCGTCGCAAAACAACTGGCCCTTGTGCTTTTCATGAAACGAGATGCCGTGCCGTTGAACCAACTCGATAAACCGCTGCGGCGCGTAGCGCGACAACGCAGAGCGGCAAAAGTTCGGGTTGTCGCCGACAAAGTGCCGTTGCGGCGCTTGCACGTCGAGTTCGCGGTTGGTGAAGTTGGCGCGCCCGCCGCCGGAGATGCGGATCTTCTCGGCCACTCGCTCGCTGTGATCCAGCAACAGCACCTTGAGCCCGCGCTGCCCGGCGACTCCGGCGCAGAACAAGCCGGCGGCGCCGGCGCCGATGACGGCGACATCGAAGCTCGACACGCCGGACGAACCCGGTGCGCTCAACGCGTGGTCGCGCCGTCGGCGGTGATCGTCGGCGGCGGGTTGTACTTGAGATGACCGACGTAACGCAACGGTTGGCTCGCTGCGACTGAAGGCACGTCGCCCTCGCGCATGTGCAGCAAGTCAGCCGGACTGACCCAGCGCGGGTCTGTGGCGGTGATCGGCAGGCCTGCCTGGTTGTAGGCCTCCAGCACGAACTGCGAACAGAAGAACTGGTCGTTGCGGCTGGCACCGAGTTGCACGGTGGCAAAACCCCGAACGCAGAAGTCGCGCACGGCCCCCGGGATCAACGGCAGCTCGCACACCCGGCGGTTCAGCACGAACGGTGCGTCGAGCATCACGCCGACCGTGTTGTAGCGCGTGCCGACCTGTGAGAACGACCAGGCGCGAAGCTTCTCGACATGCGCCGGCGTGACCCCTGGCAAGCGAAACGCGACGACCATTTGCTCGTCGTCGACCAGCGCGTCGATGCTGCGCTGTCGCACGCCCGTGCCCACCGCTTCGGCCACGACGCCGTCGCCCAGATACAGCACCGCATGGCTGACAGGCGAGAAGGTGCCGAGCCTAATGCCGAACGAATTGACCGTCGCGACCGACGTCAGCAGGATGTCGCCCGGCTGCAGCGCATCGGCCTTGATGAGCTCGCCGCCATTGCCCGGCGCGATCGCCGAACTCTGTATGCGCACGCGAAGGCCTGAGTCTTTGGTCGGCAGGTCGATTTGCGACGCGCACGCGCAAAGAAGCAAGCTTGCCATTGCGAGGCCGACAGCGGCGCCGGTCGCCCGCACCACGCGGCGTGCGGAGCGCATCAGCCCTTCCACACGAACGGGAACTTGAGTTGCTTGAAGAAGCCGTTGGGTACGTAGTCGCCGACAACGCCGTATTGCTCAGGCCAGAGCTTGGTGCTCTTTACGGCCGTACCGAAGAAGTAGTCGATGAACGCATAGTGCGCCGCATAGTTCTTGTCGATGGCCTCATCGTCCTGGCTGTGATGCCAGTGATGAAAGTTCGGCGTCACGATGATGTAGCGCAGCGGTCCGAGCCGCACGCTCACGTTGCAATGGTTGAAGACCGCCTGGAAGCCGACGATCACGATGTACGCGTCGATCACTTCTTTCGAGAAGCCCAGCACGTAGATCGGCGCCAGCACCAAGGTGCGTGTGATCAGCAACTCCAGGATGTGCTGCCGCGAGCCTGCCATCCAGTCCATGCTCTTCACGCTGTGGTGCACCGCGTGCAGGCGCCACAGCAGCGGCACTTCGTGGTAGCCGCGGTGCGTCCAGTACTGCACGAGATCGGCCACCAGCACGATCAGCAGCACCCCGGCCCAGAAGGGCAGGTTGGCGATCCAGCCCCGGAGGCCGTCGTTGGCGGCCCAGCCGAACAGCTTGTGCACCAGCAAGTTGGTCGCAAGCAGCACGAAGCCCACGATCATGTGGTTCACCACGAAATGGTGAAAGTCCGTCTGCCACTCTTCACGAAAAATCGGCTGGTCCTTGCGGTGCGCAAACAGCTTCTCGATGAAGATGAAAATCAACGAAGAGCCGAGCAGATCGAGGATGAACCAGTCGAGTCCGATGTACGGCGTGTGGTCCGGAAAGTTGCTGTCGACCGGCACCTTGTTGCCGCCCAGAAGTGCCGCCGCGACGATCAGCAAGAAGGCGCCCGAAGAAAGCCAGCGCGAGCGGTTGAAGATGATGTTCACCAGCGCAAGGCCGCCTGAAACAACCATCGCCGCCAGCAAGATGAAACGCATGACGTCGACGTTGTAGCTCTTGCGCAGCTCGGGCGTCGTGAGGTACTGCGGAAAGTGAAACGCCAGCACGCCGAGGAAGCACAAGACGCCCAGGCTCAGCGCGATGGTGCCCGTGACCAGCCCTTTGCCGCGCTGGAGCTCTCCATGGCTTGCGGTGAATTCATTCAGTTTTTCGAGCATCCCGACCCTCTTGGCATTGTTGTATGAGTGGCCGGCATTTTAGGTGGCCGGGCCGGCGTCGACCATGGGCTCCACAGTGCGAACAGCCTAGATCGGGCGGTCAGGTGCCGAATTGGTCGCGCTCCGGCGAGGCGATGGCAGCCGCCATGCCGTGCAGGACGTCGCCGACCACGATCACAGACGGACTCGCGAGCCCGGCTCCGGCGATGCCGGCGTGCAGGCCGCTCAATGTCGTCACGATGTGCCGCTGTTGCGGCAGGCTGGCGTGCTGCACGACCGCAACGGGCGTTTCACCCGGCAGGCCTTCCAGCAACTGGCGCTGGATGTGAGCCGCGCCCGCCACGCCCATGTAGATCACCAGCGTGAGGCGCGCGTTGTGCGCCATCGCGGCCAGTGCGCGCCAGTCGGTCGGATCGTCGCCTGCACCGGCGCCGGTCTTGGCGTGGCCGGTGACGAACACCACGCCTTGCGCATGGTCGCGATGTGTCAACGGCACCCCCAGCGACGTCGCGGCGGCGAGACCGGCGGTGATGCCGTTGACGACCGTGCATTCGATGCCCGCTTCGCGCAGATGCTCGACCTCTTCGCCGCCGCGGCCGAAGATAAACGGGTCGCCACCCTTCAGCCGCACCACGACTTCACCTTCGCGCACGGCCGTGATCATCAGCTTCTCGATAAAGGCTTGCGGCGTGCTCTTGCAGCCGCCGCGCTTGCCGACGTGGACGATTCGGGCGCTGGGCCGGGCATAACTCAGGATCGCGTCGTTGACGAGATCGTCGACGAACAACACGGTCGCTGCGTGAATGGCCTTGACGGCCTTCAGCGTCAGCAGATCGGGGTCGCCGGGGCCGGCGCCGACCAGCGTGCAACTGCCCTGATGCGAAAGAGAAAGTGAAGTCATAGCCCGTCCGCCAATTGTTCGGCCAATTGCTTGATGTGTTCGACTTGCCGGGTGATCGCCGCGGGTACCGGCAGCGTGCCGGCCAGCACACGCCGCGTGTAGTCGGCGGTGGTGTCGATGTCGATCTCTCGGGGCAGACCTTCGACCTCGCTCAGCGTGCCAGGCTGTTGTTCCTGCATCGCGATGCGCTGGCCCCTGATGAAGCCATCGACCTGCGCAGTGCGCCGTGGATCGGCCACGCTTTCACCCTCGAGTCCGC
Organism: Variovorax sp.; assembly: GCA_028292285.1. Classification (GTDB taxonomy): domain Bacteria; phylum Pseudomonadota; class Gammaproteobacteria; order Burkholderiales; family Burkholderiaceae_C; genus Variovorax. Next base: position 5,379 of record JAQGMP010000242.1, read on the forward strand.
GCGAGAGCAGGGCGCTGGTGCCGGTCAGCTCGAAGGTCGCGGCCATCGACTGTGCGTATTCCGGATGGGTGTAGCTGGCGATCACGATGCACGGCCCCGCCGTCGGCTGCATCAGCTTGACGACGCTGTGCGCCGGATTGCGCAAGCCGACGATGCGGCGCACGTCGAGCAGGCGTTTGAGTCCGGCGCTCAGCAGTTCGGTCGGCGCGAATGCGACTTCACCCAAGGCGATTTTCCGGACAGCAGTGATCGGTTTCGTGCCCAGCGCTGCCAGCACGTTCGATGTGAGCACGCGTGTCGATTCGGTGGCCGCACCGTGCAGCAGCACCGGCATATCTTCGCGCGCCAGCAGCAGCGCGAGCAGCGGCGTCAGCACCGGCAACTTGCGTGCGCCGTTGTAGCTCGGCAGGACGATGAGCGGTCGGTCGCTCGCCGGGAAAAGATCGAGCCGCGCATGCGTCGCATCGAGAAACCCGGCCATCTCTTCCGGTGTCTCGCCCTTGATGCGCATCGCGAGGCAGAAGGCGCCGATTTCGAGGTCGGTCACCGCACCGTCGAGCACCTGACCGAACAGGTCGGTCGCCTGTTCGCGCGTGAGCGGCTTGGCGCCTCGCGCGC
>JAQGMP010000330.1 GCA_028292285.1 Variovorax sp.
TGCGCCGAAGAACACCGTCGGCTTCGCAGCGGCCGCCGTGCCGTGGGCGGCGTTGCCGGTCCATCGCTTGAAGGTGGCATCGGGCGTGGGCCGTTCGGCCATCAGCACGACGGTTGCGCCAGCCGAGGGCGGAAAGGTCGGGGCGTTGCCGCGGCCATAAGCAACGTACAGCTTGGCCGCGGACAAGAACACGTCGTCTTCGGTGAGTGCCAGCACCGGCTTGCCGAACAGTTCGGCCGTCCACCACAGGCTGCCGTGCGCATGCACCGTGCCCTTGGGCCGGCCGGTCGAGCCGGAGGAATAGAGCCAGAACGCGTGGTCGGTCGGCGCCGTGGTCGCGGGCTCGGCCAGCGGCGCGTGGGCGGCGACCATTGAATCGAAATCCTCGGCACTTTCGGGCGGTGTCTCGATCGGATGCGAAACGAAGAGCCGGCGCAGCGCGTGCGGCGCCCGCGACATTGCTTCCTGCAATACCGGCAGCAACGCGCCCGACACCAGTGCCGCGACCGAGCCGCTGTGTTCCAGCATGTAGGCGTAATCGTCGGCCGTGAGCAGCGTGTTGACGGCGACGGGCACCACGCCGGCATAGAGGCAACCGAGAAAGCTGACGGGCCAGTCGATGGCGTCGAGTTGCAGCAGCAGCACGCGCTCTTCGCGCTGGATGCCCGCGGCCTGCAGTGCGGCGGCGAAACGGCGGGCGCGGTCTTCGAGCTCGCCGTACGTCAGCGCGCCGTGGTCGTCCAGGTAGGCGATTTTTTGCGCGCGCCCGCGGTTCAGTGCAAACAGGTGCTCTGAAAAATTGAAGGGGCTCGGCAAGCTCATCGTGTGTCTCCGTCTCGGCAACTTGCGGGATCGCTGCATGTGCAGTATCTTGCTTGTGCATGAACCATAAGCACGCCCTCATGGGGTGTCAAGCAATATAGTGCATGTATGGTGTTTACCCCGAGGGATCGAATGAACGAGCAAGTCGAGGCGGTGTTGTCCGCCCCCGCGGAGACCGGGGAGGGCGAAGAAAAAAATCCTTTGCTGGTCGCGCTGGGGGACCGGGTGCGCAACCTGCGTGCCCAACGCGGGTTGACGCGCAAGGCGGTAGCGGCCGCTGCGAACGTGTCGGAGCGGCATCTGGCCAATCTCGAATACGGCACCGGCAATGCTTCGATCCTGGTGCTGCAGCAGGTCGCGACCGCGCTGCATTGCCCGCTGGCGGAACTCGTCGGCGACGTCACCACCAGCTCGCCCGAATGGCTGCTGATCCGCGAGCTGCTCGAACACCGCAACGAAGCCGATCTGCGCCGTGTGCGCGTGGCGATCGGCGAACTGCTCGGCACCGCCGGTGTCGATGCGGCACGGCACCGGCGCATCGCATTGGTGGGCCTGCGCGGCGCGGGCAAATCCACCCTCGGCCAGATGCTGGCGGACGACCTGGAACTGCCCTTCGTCGAGCTGAGCCGCGAGGTCGAAAAGCTGGCTGGCTGCAGCGTGCGCGAGATCCACGACCTGTATGGCACCAACGCCTATCGGCGCTACGAACGGCGCGCGCTCGAAGAGGCGATCCAGATCTATGGCGAGGTGGTCATCGCGACGCCGGGCGGCATCGTGTCGGACCCGGCCACCTTCAACGAATTGCTGGCGCATTGCACCACCGTGTGGCTGCAGGCCGCGCCCGAAGAGCACATGGGACGGGTGGTCGCACAGGGCGACACGCGCCCGATGGCGGCCAGCAAGGAAGCGATGCAAGACCTCCGACGCATCCTGGACGGCCGAGCTGCTTTCTATTCGAAGGCCGACCTGACGATCGATACGCAGGGCCAGACACTGCAGCAAAGTTTTGATGCGCTGCGCACGGCGGTCCGGCCGATCGTCGTGCGTACTTGACTCGCCCGATGACATGCATGATGATGCATGTCATCGGAGAAAGACGGCGCAGAAACATGCACTATCTTTCATGTTAGCCAGCCTTCAGGAGACAACCACCATGAGCGATCTTTCGCAACCCTTGCAGCCGAACCAGGCGTCGCAGCTCCCCCGCGTCGACTACCGAACCGAACCCACGCAGTACCGTCACTGGAAGCTCAGCGTCGAGGGCACCGTCGCGCGCCTGTCGCTCGACATCGCCGAAGACGGCGGCATCCGTCCCGGCAACAAGCTCAAGCTGAACAGCTACGACCTCGGCGTCGATATCGAACTCGCCGACGCGCTGAACCGCGTGCGCTTCGAGCACCCCGAAGTGAAGTCCGTGATCGTCACCAGCGCCAAGGACCGCATCTTTTGCTCGGGCGCCAATATCTTCATGCTGGGCGTGTCGAGCCACGCCTGGAAAGTCAATTTCTGCAAGTTCACCAATGAGACGCGCAACGGTATCGAAGACACGTCCAAGCATTCGGGGCTGAAGTTCCTGGCGGCCGTGAACGGCGCCTGCGCTGGCGGGGGCTATGAGCTGGCATTGGCCTGCGACGAGATCGTGCTGGTCGATGACCGCTCGTCTTCCGTGTCGCTGCCCGAAGTGCCGTTGCTCGGCGTGCTGCCCGGCACCGGTGGCCTGACGCGCGTGACCGACAAACGCCATGTGCGGCACGACCTGGCCGACATTTTCTGCACCAGCGTCGAAGGCGTCCGCGGCCAGCGCGCGGTCGACTGGCGGCTGGTCGACGCGATCGCCAAGCCGGCGCAGTTCGCTGCTGCTGTGCAAGAGCGGGCGGCGAAGCTGGGCGAGGGAAGCCTCCGTTCAGGCGCGGCGGGCCAAGGCGTCGCGCTGGCGCGCATCGAGCGCACCGACAGCGCCGATGGCATCGCCTACGAGCACGTCACCGTCGTTATCGACCGCGCGCGGCGTACTGCGACGTTGACGGTCAAGGCGCCGACCGCAGCCCAACCGACCGACGTCGCCGGCATCGAAGCCGCAGGCGCCGCCTGGTGGCCGCTGGCGATGTGCCGTCAGCTCGACGACGCGATCCTCAACCTGCGCACCAACGAACTCGACATCGGCACGTGGCTCCTGAAGACCGAAGGCGATGCACAAGCCGTGCTCGCCAGCGACGCGACCCTGCTCGCGAACAAAGACCACTGGCTGGTGCGCGAAACCATCGGCGCGCTGCGTCGCACGCTGGCGCGGCTCGACGTGTCTTCACGCAGTTTGTTCGCGCTCGTCGAGTCCGGCTCGTGCTTTGCCGGCACGCTGGCCGAGATCGCCTTTGCGGCCGACCGCACCTACATGCTGGCGCTGC
>JAQGMP010000365.1 GCA_028292285.1 Variovorax sp.
CAGATTCGCGAGGACGGGTAGGCGCGAGTGGCCTCAACTTGCGCCTCAATAGCTCGGCGGCGTGACGACCCAGACGATCTCGGTTGGCAGGTCCGACGGGTTCACGTAGCGATGCGGCGTCGTGCTCGGGGACGAGAAGCTGTCGCCCTCTTCCAGTTCGAAAACCTGCTCGCCCACCCACAGCTTGAGCGCGCCGCGGATCACCACACCGGCCTCGTCGCCGCGATGCGTATAGGGCGATTCCCCGCTGTCGGCGCCCACTTCCATCACCGACCACAGCAGTTCGAGCGGCCCTTGCAGGTTCGGCGAAAGAAGATAGTCGGCGATGCCGGAGGCGAAGGACAAGCGCCGCCGCAGGCCCTTGCGCACGACCACGCCGCCATCCGCCGGCCGCCCGCTTTCTCCCTGCGGGAAGAACCAGTTGATCTGCACGTCGAGCGCGTCGGCGAGGTCGTGCAACGCACTGACGGTCGGCCGGCTCACCCCGCGCTCCACCTGGCTCAGGAAGCCCACCGACTTGCCGCAGCGCCCGGCCAGCGCCTGCAGTGTGAGGCCCTTGACCTTGCGCAGGGCGCGGATCTCCTGGCCGATCCAGGTGGCGGCGGCGTCGCGCTCCTGGCTTGCCGGCAGCGGCTTGGGACTGGAAGGAGCAGAGGCGGCACGGGTTGCAGCGGCAGTTTTCGCAGGGCGAGCAGCTAAAGAGCGGGGGGTTCGGCGCGTGGACATAAGCGGTCTCCTGAGGCACGGGTGCGCTCTTGCAGTTGTTCGTCTCGATTGTTCGCCTCGATGTTCTCACATTCACATTGGTGAATATTTGGCATAGAATTTTCACAAATCATTCTGTCCATCGAGATATTTTCATGAAAACCTCTGCCGATTCTTCCAGCATCCTTTTGGAGCAACGCAGGCTTGCCGCCTGTGCGCCGGGCGTCGGCGTCCAGACCGCCCGCTACACCGCGCGTGCGAAGAATGCGGAAATCTGGGATGTGGAAGGCCGGCGACTGATCGATTTCGCGGGCGGCATCGCGGTGCTCGCCACCGGCCACGGTCATCCGCGCGTGGTAGACGCCGTGCAAAAGCAGCTGGCGCAGTTCCATCACACCTGCTTTCAGGTCACGCCTTATGAGAGCTACGTGGCGCTTTGCGAGCAGCTCAACGCCCTGACGCCCGGCCATTTCCCGAAGAAGTCGGCGCTGTTCACTACCGGCGTCGAAGCGGTGGAAAACGCGGTCAAGGTGGCGCGTGCGGCCACCGGCCGCAACGGCGTGATCTCCTTCAGCGGCGCCTTTCATGGCCGCACGCTCATGGGCATGGCCCTCACCGGCAAGGTGGCGCCGTACAAGACCGGCTTTGGCGCCATGCCGGCCGACGTTTGGCACGTGCCCTTTCCGGCGGACATGCTGGGCGTGACGGTGGAAGATTCCATCAAGGCGATCGACAAGCTGTTCAAGGCTGACGTGGACCCGCGCCGGGTGGCCGCCATCTTCATCGAACTGGTGCAGGGCGAAGGCGGCTTCTATGTCGCACCGGTCGAGCTGCTGCGCCATCTGCGCGCCGTGTGCGACGCGCACGGCATCCTGCTCGTGGTCGACGAAATCCAGACCGGCTTCGCCCGTACCGGCAAGCTGTTCGCGCTGGAGCACTACGGGGTCGACGCCGACCTGATCACGATGGCGAAGAGCCTTGCGGGCGGCTTTCCGCTGTCGGCCCTCACAGGGCGTGCGGAACTGATGGATGCAGCCAACCCCGGCGGCCTGGGCGGCACCTACGCCGGCAACCCGCTGGCTGTGGCGGCGGCGCTCGAAGTCATCCAGGTGATCGGGGCCGAGCGCCTGATCGAACGCGCGCAGATGCTGGGCGCTCAGTTGGTGGAACACTTGCAGGGCATTCGCCGCAGCACGCCCTCGATTGCCGAGGTGCGCGCGCTCGGCAGCATGGTGGCGGTGGAGTTCCGCGATCCGTCCACCGGCGAACCCAGCCCCGCGCTGGTCAAGGCCGTGCAGCAGATCGCACTGGACAGCGGCTTGCTGCTGCTGAGCTGCGGCGTGTACGGCAACGTGATCCGCTTTTTGTTCCCGCTGACGATCGAGGATTCGGTGTTCGCCGAGGGGCTGCAGCTGCTGGCCGCGGCCATCCGCCAAGCCACCGCCTGAAGTTTCACCCGCGAGAACAAGGAAACTCCATGAACGCCACCGTTCAAGAATCGAACTGGAACGCCGCCGAGCGAAAAACTCGGGAAGACCTCGCCGCGCTGTACCGGCTGCTCGCGCACTTCCGCATGACCGACCTGATCGACACGCACATCAGCGCGCGCATTCCGGGCACGCGGGACGAGTTCCTGATCAACCGCTACGGCGTGCTGTTCGAGGAGATGCGGCCGCAGGATCTGGTGCGGGTCGGCACCGAGGGCCAAGTGCTGGAAGGCTCCGATACCGGCCGGATCAATGCGGCGGGCTTCACCATTCACTCGGCCATCCACATGGCGCGCCACGACCTGCAGTGCGTGATCCACACGCACACCGCCGACGGCATCGCGGTCGCCTGCCAGCAAGAAGGGCTGCTGCCCATCAGCCAGCATGCGCTGAAGTTCTACGGCCACCTCGCCTACCATGACTACGAAGGCATCGCGCTGGACCTCGAAGAGCGCGAGCGGCTGGTCAAGGACCTCGGCGAGCACGACGCCATGATCCTGCGCAACCATGGCCTGCTGGCCGCGGGCCGCACCATTCCGCACGCCTTTGGCAACATCTACTTTCTCGAGCGCGCCTGCCAGGCACAGGTCAAGGCCTGCAGCAGCGGGCGGCAGCTGTCGATCCCGTCCGAAGAGGTGTGCCGGCGCACGGCCGCGCAGTTCAGGCCCGCCAACAGCGAGTCCTACGAGACCATGCGCTGGCAGGCTGCGCTGCGATTGCTCGGGTGATGCCGGCGCCGCGGAGACGCCCATGCTGATCGTCAACGTCGGCGTGCTGTCGGACTGGCAGACCGCCTTTGCCGACTGCCTGCCGGGCCTGCGCGTGTGCGGCTGGGACGACCCCGGCGTGGACCCCGGCGCGGTGCGCTATGCCCTGGTGTGGGCGCCGACGCCGGGCCGGCTGGCGCGCTTTCCGAACCTCGAGCTCATCCTGAGTTCGGCCTCCGGCGTCGATCACATCCTGAAGGACCCGGCGTGGCCCGCGCACGTGCCGATCGTGCGCATGGTGACGCCCGAGACCGGCGAGCGCATGGCCGACTACGTGACGCTCGCGGCACTGGCGCTGATCCGCGACCTGCCGCAACTGATCGCAGGGCAGCGCGCAGCGTGCTGGCAGGGCCACCTGACCGGCCGCCTGGCCAGCGAAACGCGGGTCGGCATCCTCGGGCTGGGGCAGTTGGGCATTCGCGTGGCCGACCGGCTGGCGGGCGTCGGCTTCAAAGTGGCGGGCTGGTCGCGCAGCCCCAAGCCGGGCGCGGCCGTCGAATCCTTCGCCGGTCCCGACGCGCTGCCGGCCCTGCTGGCCCGAAGCGACATCCTGGTGAACCTGCTGCCGCGCACGATGCAGACGCGCGGCATTCTCGACGCCGGGGCGCTGGCGGCATTGCCGCAGGGCGCCGGCCTCATCAACGTGGGGCGCAGCGACCATCTCGATGCGGCAGCGCTGACCGCGGCGCTGGACAGCGGCCATCTCGGCGGCGCCGTGCTGGACGTGTTCGATGCCGAACCCCTGCCCGCGGGCCATCCGCTGTGGGCGCATCCCAAGGTCCTGGTGACGCCGCACATCGCCTCGACCCCGTCGCAGCAAGCGCGGGCGCGGCAGGCGGCGCAAAACATCCTCGCGCACCGCGAGGGCCGGGCATTGGCGCATCTCTACGACGCCGTGCGCGGCTATTGAAGCAAACAGCGGCAGCCAGCCGCCGACAGCTCAGCGCGGCAGTCCGCCGCCCAGGGCCCGCGCCGCCTCGATGGCCAGCGGCGCGAAACGCTGCACGAAGGCCTCCACCGTCCATTCGGACAGCGAGCCGGCGATGTGCAGCGCGGCGATCGGCTGCCGGTCGTGGTCGAGGATGGCGCAGCCCATCGCGATTTCGCCGAGCAGCGTTTCTTCGAGCGCCAGCGCGTAGTTCGCCTCCCGGGCCTGGTCGATCCTGCGCTTGATGACGGCGACGTCGGTCTCGGTCTTGGGTGTCAACGGCTCGAGCGAAGAACGCGCGAGGATGTCGTCCACTCGCTCTTCGCTCAGGTGCGAAAGGATCGCCCGCCCGCCCGACGAGCAGTAGCACGGGATGCGGCGCCCTACCAGAGTCGCGAAGAAAGTCTGCCGCTTGGTCTGCCGGCGCCAGGCATAGATGATCGACAGATCGTCGAAGAGGCTCAGGTCCACGCGCTCGCCGACCTCGCGCTGCAGGTCGGTGAGGATCGGCGTCGCGCGCTCCACCAGCGGGTTGTTGCGCAGGTAGTCGAAGGTGCGGTCGAGGACCTTGCGGCCCAGCACGAAGCCGCGGCCGTTCGCGCCCTTCTCGATGTAGCCCAACTGCACCAGCGTGTGCGCCATGCGCTGGGTGGTGCTGCGGTCCATGCCTGTCAGCTCGGCGAGATCGGCGAGGCTGAGCGGCCCTGGTCGGGAGCCCAACGTCTCGAGCAAGCCCATGCCCTTGGCGAGCGACTGCACGAACAAGTGATCTGACGCCAAAGCTGCTCCTCCGCGCTTGCCGGATACCGGCGATTTGTGTTCTTGGGTACAAGACCGATCCGGCATGGATGATGCTTTATCGATCTTTATGAGGTACATTATATCGTGATTTTGATCACAATGTATTTCTATTCAATACTTTTTGTTGGATCGCACATATTCGGTGCATCCTCCCCCACCAAGTTGCAACCCTATGAACGAGGAATTGAAGCCATGAAGCGTTTGATGATTCGCAGAACCCTGTTGGCGCTGTCGGTCGCGGCCCTGTTGCCCGCGGGCGCATGGGCGCAGGACACGGGACCGGTCAGGCTGGGGGCGCTCTTGCCGCTGACCGGACCCGCCGCGCTGTCGGGCACCTCCATCATCGAAGGCGTGCGCCTCGCGGTGGAAGAAGCCAATGCGCAGGGCGGCATCAAGGGCCGCAAGGTGCAGCTGTTCGAAGAAGACGACGAGGGGCTCACCACCAAGGGCGTTACCGGCGCGCGCCGGCTGGTCGAGTCCGACAAGGTGATCGGCATCAGCGGCTCGTACATCAGCGCGGTCGCGATCGCGGCCACGAAGGTCGCGAAGGAGTTCAAGGTGCCCGTGGTCTCGGGCGGTTCGACCTCGATTTCCGCGACCGACGCCAACACGCCCGGCGACCCGTGGTTCTTCCGCGCCTTTCCGGGCAGCGATGAGCAGGGCTCGCAATCGGCCGAAGACATCGTGAAGAAGCTCAAGGCGAAGAAGGTCGCCGTGATCTACGAGAACTCGCCCTACGGCTCCTCGCTGTCCGACCAGATGCGCAAGGATATCCCGCGCTTCGGCGGCGAAGTCGTCGCAACCGAGAGCTACAACACCGACGAGCGCGACTTCTACTCGGTGCTGACCAAGGTGCGCATGAAGCAGCCCGACGCGATCTACATCGCGGGCCTGATGGATGCCGGTGTGCAGGTCATCCGCCAGTCGCAGGAAGTCGGCCTGAAGACGCAGCTGGTGGGATCGGGCTCGATGATGAGCGACAAGCTGATCCAGCTGACCGGCGGCGCCTCCGAGGGCTTCGCCGTGTCGTCGATGTACGAGCCTTCGACGCCGAACCTGTTCGGACAGAAGTTCACCAAGCTGTTCCGCGACCGCTACAAGAAAGAGCCGGACGTTTTCACCGCGCTCGGCTACGACTCGATGCACCTGCTGATCGAAGCCGCGCGCCGCGCGTCGCCGCTCGATGGCGCGCACATCCGCGACGAACTCGTGAAGATGAACGACGTGCCGCTGGTACAGGGGCCCGCCGGCACCATGGCCAAGTTCGATGCGAAGGGCGGCTCGAACTTCAAGATCGGGCTTGCGATCGTGCGCAACGGCAAGCGCCAATGGCTGCCGTTCGATTGATGACGGTCTGAAAACGGCATGGATCTGCTCAGCCTGCTTCCGCAGTTCCTGGCCAACGGCGTGGTCACGGGCGCCAGCTACGTGCTGGTCGCCGTGGGCCTGACGCTGGTCATCAGCACGCTGCACATCTTCAATTTCGCGCACGGCGAGTTCTACATGCTCGGCGGCTATGCAGCCGCCACGGCAGCGACCGTCTGGGGCCTGCCGGTCGTGCCCACGCTGATCGTCTCGGTGGCCTGCCTGGTGGCGTTCGGCATGCTGGTGGAGCGGGTGGTGTTCCAGCCGCTGGCCAAGCGCGACCACAGCAGCACCATCATCGCTTCGTTCGGTCTTTCGGCGCTGCTGCAGAACGGTGCGCTGGTCGTTTTCGGTGCCGAGCCGGTGTCGACGCGGACCGACCTCAGCAATGTGTCGGTGCACCTCGGCCCGGTGTTCCTGACCGGCCAGCGCCTGCTGATCGTGGTGGTCACCGCGGTCGTGGTGCTCGCGCTGTTCCTGGTGCTGCGCTACACCTGGACCGGGCGCGCGATGCGCGCGATGGCCCAGCATCCCACGGTGGCGCAGATCAGCGGCGTCAACGTGCGCAGCATCGCCATCGTCACCTTCGCCGTCTCGGCGGGGATGGCCGGGCTGGCGGGCGCGCTGATGTCCTCGGTGTTCCTGGTGCAGCCCAGCAGCGGCGCCACGCTGGTGATGAAGGCTTTCACGGTGATCATCCTCGGCGGCATGGGCAGCGTCGGCGGCGCGGTGGTGGCGGGCGTCGGGCTCGGCATCGTCGAGTCGCTGGTTTCGGGCTATGTCGATAACGGCTTGCGCGACATGGTCGGCTTCTTTCTCGTGATCGTGATGCTCCTGCTGCGTCCTCAAGGGCTCTTCGGCCACTCCACGGAGCGTTCCTGACATGCGCCGCTCACTCGCATTGACCCTGGGCGCGCTGCTGCTTTTTTTCGTCCTGCTGCCCCTGCTGGCTGCGGACGGCTACGTGCTCAGCGTGGCCGTGACGATCTTCATCTACGCGATGCTGGCCGTCAGCCTCGACCTGGTGCTCGGATGGGCCGGCCAGTTCTCCTTCGCCCACGCGGCCTTCTTCGGCATCGGCGCCTACACGGCGGCGATCCTGCAACGCGACTGGAACGCGGGCTTCTGGAGCGGCCTGCCAGCCGGCATGGCGGTGGCCGCGGTGTGCGGACTCCTCCTCGGCCTGCCGGCGCTGCGGCTGCGCGGGCATTTCCTGTCGATCGTCACGATCGCGTTCCAGACGATCGTCTACCTCGGCCTGACGCAATGGACTTCGCTCACTGGCGGCCAGAACGGCCTTTCGCTGACGCCGGTCGCGGGCTTCGAATCCATCGGGCGTTTCTACTACCTGGCGCTGGGACTGAGCCTAGTCACGGTGCTGATCGGCTGGGCGCTCACGCATTCGCGCCTGGGCCAGGCCTGGCAGGCGGTGCGCGACGACGAAACGCTGGCGCGCGCCATCGGCCTCAACACCACCGCGAGCAAGCTGTCGGCCTTCGTCATCGCCGCGGCGCTGGCGGGCGCGGCCGGCGTACTGGTGGCCTATCACATCCGCGGCGTGACGCCGAACGACTACACCATCATGACCTCGGCCCTGATCGTCTCGATGGTGGTGGTCGGCGGGCGCGGCACCATCTGGGGGCCACTGCTCGGCGCCATCGTGTTCACGGCGCTGCCCGAGTGGTTGAGCTTCACGGCCAACTACCGGCTCATCATCTACGGCCTCCTGATGATCGTCATGGTGATCGCACTGCCCGAAGGCGTGGTCGGCGCCTGGCAGAAAAGGAGGCGCGCATGAGCACGCCGCTGCTGCGATTCGAATCCGTTGTCAAGCGCTTTGGCGGGCTCACCGCGGTCAACGACATCAGCTTCGTGGTCGGCCAAGGCGAGATCGTCGGGCTGATCGGCCCCAACGGCTCGGGCAAGTCGACGCTGGCGAACCTTGCCACCGGCGCCTCGGTGCCCGACGCGGGCGCGATCTACCTGGGCGAGCAGCGCCTCACGGGCATGGCGCCCTGGCGCATCGCGCGGCTCGGCGTGGCGCGCACCTTCCAGATGCTGCGCCTGTTCCCGAGCATGACGGTGGCGCAGAACATCGCGCTGGCCATGCAGCCGGGCCTGCAGAGCGGCTACCCCGCGTCGATCCTGCGCACCGCGGCCGCACGGCGCGATGACGAACGGATGCGCGCCGAGGCGATCGAAATGCTCAGGCTCTTCGAGCTCGAGCGCTTCATCGACCAGCCCGCCACCGCCCTGTCGATCGGCCAGCAGCGCCTGGTGGAGCTGGCACGCGGCCTGTGCACGCGGCCCAAGGTCTTCGTGCTCGACGAGCCGGCCGCCGGGCTGTCGCCGCCGATGGTCGACCGGTTGATCGAGGTGATCCAGCGCATGCGCACCGACTACGGCGTGACCGTGCTGCTGGTCGAGCACGTGATGCGCGTGGTGCAAACCGTCTGCGACCGCGTCGTGGTGCTCGACTACGGCGAGAAGATCGCCGACGCCCGGCCGTCCGAGGCCGTCAACGATCCACGGGTCATCGAGGCCTATCTGGGCGTAGGGAAAGCCACGCATGCTTGAGGTCAGGAACATCGAAGCCGGCTACGGCCGCTCCAGGGTGCTGTTCGGCGTGTCCTTCACCGTGCCGGCGCAGGGCCTGGTGGCCGTGCTCGGCGGCAACGGCTCGGGCAAGTCGACCACGCTCAAGGCACTGGCCGGGCTGGTCAAGCCCACCGCCGGAGAAATCGTATGGGACGGCGAGCGCATCGACCAAGTGCCGGCCTATCAGATGGCGCGGCACGGCCTGGTGCTGGTACCGCAAGGCAAGGAAGTCTTCGCCGCCATGTCGGTCGAGGAGAACATCCTGATGGGCGGCTACCACCGCCGGCACGAAAAGGCCCAGCTGCGGCATGACCTGGAAGAGCTCTACGCCCTCTTTCCGCGGCTCGCGGTGCGCAAGAAGGCGTTTGCCGGACTGCTCTCCGGCGGCGAGCGGCAGATGCTGTCGATCAGCCGCGCGCTGATGGCCAAGCCGCGCATGCTGCTGCTGGACGAGCCCTCCGCGGCGCTCGCGCCCAAGGTCGTCGGTGAGATCGCCGAGGTCATCCGCGGGCTGCGCGGGCGCGGCATGGCGATTCTGCTGGTCGAGCAGAACGTGGCGATGGCGCTCGAACTGGCCGACGAAATCCACATCCTGCGCGAAGGGCGCGTCGCACATTCCTGCGTGAACGGGCCGGGCGTGGACATCGCCTCGCTGCAGGAGTTCTATCTTGGACAGGGGGCTGCATGAGATTTTCCGATCGAACGGTGGTTGTCACGGGCGCCAATGGCGGCATCGGCCGCGCCACGGCCAGGCGCTTCGCCGACGAAGGCGCGCGCGTGCTGGCGGTGGACTTGCGCACCGAGGGCATGGACGGCCTGGCCGTGCAGCCGCTCGCGCTCGACCTGAGCACCGACGACGCACCGGCCAGGGTACTGGAGGCCGCACGCGCGCTCGGCAACGGCCGCGTCGACTGCCTCGTCAACAACGCCGGCATCGGCGGCTCGAAGGCGCTGGCCGAAAGCGACGACGCGCTGCTGGACCGCATCCTGGGCACCAACCTGCGCGCCGTGCTGCGCCTCACGCGCGACCTGCTGCCGCTGATTCCCTGCGGCGGGAGCATCGTCAACCTGGCATCGGTCTTCGGCGAAACCGGCTACCCCGGGGCCACGGCCTACGCGGTGGCCAAAGGCGGCATTTCGCAGCTCACGCGGCAGCTGGTGTCTGATCTCTCCGTGCGCGGCATCCGCATCAATGCGGTGGCGCCGGGCGTCATCCGCACCGCCATGACGGCGGACCGCCTCGACCACGACGCCGGCTACCGCAAGACGATGGTCGACGCGACGCCGTTGGGCTTCGTCGGCGCGCCGGAGCACGTGGCCTCGGTCATCGCCTTCCTGTGCAGCGAAGACGCGGCCTTCGTCACCGGCCAGGTGATCGCCGTAGACGGCGGCTGGCTCGCCTGCCATGCGCATGCCCGTGCGGAATGAGATCCGAAGGCCCGGCGTTTTCACAACCCCCTCACAGCAGGACACCCGCACCATGAACCCCAACGATCCCGTCCACTGGCCGCACGGCGCGCGCTGCGCCGTCATGCTCGCTTTCGACTTCGACGCCGAGACCCTCTGGCTCTCGCGCGATCCGACCAACGCCAAGCGCCTCGGCGTGCTGTCGCAGGGCACCTACGGCGCCAAAGTCGGCGTACCGAAGATCGTCGAGACACTCGACGAAGCGGGCGTTCCCGCCACCTTCTTCGTGCCCGGCTGGACCGCCGAACACCACACCGACAAGGTCGAGCTGATCCTGAAGCACGGCCACGAAGTCGGCCACCACGGCTATCTGCACGAGTGGGTCGACCCCGAAGACCCGGCGCGCGAAGAAGAAGTTTTCGTCAAGGGCCTGGAAGCCCTGCAACGCACCGTCGGCGTCAAGCCCATCGGCTACCGGTCGCCGGCCTGGGAGTCCAGCCACAACCTGATCTCGCTGATCGACAAGTACGGGCTGCGCTACGACAGCTCGCTGATGGACCAGATCAACCCGTACCACCACACCCTGGCCGACGGGCGCCGCGGTCCGGTCGAGCTGCCGGTGCACTGGAGCCTGGACGACGCGCCCTTCGCGCTGTTCTCGGTCAAGTCGCCGCGCACCATCGTGTCCAACGAACAGATCCTGTCGGTGTGGAAAGAAGAGTTCCGCGAGATCTACCGCTGGGGCGGCCTGTTCTCGATGACGATGCACCCGCAAGTCAGCGGCCGGCCTTCGCGCATCGCCCTGCTGCGCGAGCTGATCACCTGGATCCGCACCTTCCCCGGCGTCTGGTTCGCACGCGGCGGCGAGGTCGCCGAGGCCTGGACGCAGGCCTGCGCGCCGGACTGACGCGCAGGCCCGGCAGGAACACCTCTCATGCAAGATCACGAATACGAAAAGCTCGACGGCCTCGCCTTGGCCGGACTGGTCAAGGAAGGGCAAGTCACCGCCGCCGAACTGATGGAATGCGCGATACGCCTGGCGCAGCAGCGCGCGCCGGCGCTCAATGCGCTGACCTACACCCGCTACGAAGAATCGCTGGCGCTCGTGAAGAACTGGACGCCCAAGGGGCCGTTCGGCGGCATTCCGTTCCTGCTAAAGGACTCCGGCATCGCCTCCACCCGCTTCCCGTCGAGCATCGGTTCGCGGCTCTTCGACGACAGCACCTACGCACACAACGCCACGCTGGTAGACCGCTTCGAGGCTGCGGGCTTCGTGCCCTTCGCACGCACGAGCGTGCCGGAGCTGTGCATGGCGCCGACGACGGAGGCCGTGCGCAACGGCGGGCCCACCCGCAATCCGTGGGACGCAAGCCGGTCGGCGGGCGGGTCCAGCGGCGGGGCCGCAGCGGCGGTCGCTGCGGGCATCGTTCCGATCGCGCACGGCAGCGATGGCGGCGGCTCCATCCGCATACCGGCTGCGTGCTGCGGCCTGTTCGGCCTGAAAGCCTCGCGCGGCATGGTGCCGATGGGGCCTCTGCGCGGCGAAGGCTGGGGCGGGCTGGCCGTCGATGGCGTGCTGAGCCGAACGGTGCGCGACACCGCGGCGGCGCTCGATGCCGTCAGCGGCATGGAGCCGGGTGCGCCCTACGCGGCACCGACCTTGCCGCGCGGATTGATGGCATCGCTGGGCGAGGCGCCGCGCAAGCTGCGCATCGGTGTCTGGCGCACCGCCTTCGCGGGCGTGGCGGTCGCACCCGAATGCGCCAGGGCCGTCGACGTCACGGCCGAGCTGTGCCGGTCTCTGGGACATGAAATCATGGAAGCGGCACCGCCCGCGGACTTCGACTACGACGGCTTCGTCGAAGCGCACACCGAGGTGCTCGCCGCCAACATCGTGCTGTCGGTCGACGGCCGCCTGAAGGCGCTGGGTCGATCGCTGCGCGACACCGACCTGGAACCCTCCATCATGGACGGCTACGAGAAGGGCCGCTCGGTGAGCGCGGCGCGCTATGCCGCCGCCATCCATCGCTTCCATTCGATCTCCCGGTTCATGGACGGCTGCCTGAACGGTTTCGACATCCTGATGACGCCGGCGCTCGTTCAGTTGCCGGCACTGCTGGGCGATCTGGTCATGCGCGACGACTTCCGCAGCTTCAGGCAGCGCATGGCGAAGTACTCGACCTTTCTCGCGATCATCAACGCCTCGGGCCAGCCCGCTGCGAGCCTGCCGACCTACTGGACCGCCGGGATGCTGCCGGTGGGCACGCAGATCATCGGCCGCTTCGGACGCGACGATCTGGTGGTGCAGTTGGCCGCGCAGATCGAGGCCACCGGCCAATGGCAACCCAGCCAGGGGAAGCCGCAATGAACGCGCCCTTGCAAGTGCGTCCGGTGGTGGACGCCGACTTCGCCGGTTGGCGCGCCATGTGGGAGGGCTACCAGCAGTTCTACAAGGTCAGCTTCCAGGACGACGCGGTCCGCCGAACCTGGGCCCGACTGCTCGACCCGGCCGAGCCGATGTTCGGGGCGGTCGCGGTCCAGGACGGGCGCGTGGTCGGTCTGGTCCATTACATCCTGCATCGCTCGACGTGGACCGCGGGCGACTACTGCTATCTGCAGGACCTGTACGTCGATGCGGCGTGCAGGCGCCAGGGCCTCGCGGCGCAGCTGATCCGCTCCGTCTACGAGGCCGCGGAACAGCTTGGCGCGGCGCGCGTGTACTGGCTGACCCACGAAAGCAACACCACCGCCATGCAGCTGTACGACCAGGTGGCCGAGCGTTCCGGCTTCGTGCAGTACCGGCATGTCTTGCCGGCCCCGGCGCCCTGATGCGCATCCGCGAGAAAGGAACCTGATCAGATGAATCCACGCTTCACGAACCGGATCGCCGCCGTCACCGGCGCGGGCAGCGGCTTGGGGCGCGCCACCGCCATCGGGCTGGCGCAAGAAGGTGCCCGGCTGCTGCTGTTCGATCGCGACGAGAAAGGCCTCGCCGCGACCGCGAGCGAATGCCCCGGCGCTGTCTGCGTCGTCGGCGACGCGGCGTCCGCGGCCGACGTCGCACGCGCCGAAGCCACCGCGCGGCGCGAACTCGGGCTCGTCGAGCTGCTGGTGCCGGCCGCCGGCATCCTGGGCCCGGCCAAGCCGGCGATCGAACTGGAAGAAGAGGAATGGGACCGGCTCTTCGCCGTAAACGTCAAGGGGCCCGGGCTGGCCGCGCGCGCTTTCATCCCGCACATGCGCGAGATCGGGCACGGCGCGATCTGCATGTTCTCGTCCACGGCCGGCCTCTCCGGGTCACCGTTTCTGTCGGCGTACTCGGCTTCCAAAGGCGCCGTTGCGCTTCTGACGCGCAGCATGGCGCTGAACCATGCAGCAGAGAGGATCCGCATCAACTGCGTGTGCCCCGGCACCATCAACGGACCGATGTCCGAAGCCAGCTTTGCGCTCGCGGGAGACAGCGAAGCCCGCGACGCACGCGCAGCCACCATGCGTGCGCGCATTCCCGCCGGGCGTTTCGGCGAGCCGGAAGAAGTCGCAGCGGCCGTGCTCTACCTGCTGAGCGATGCCGCGGGCTTCACGACGGGCGTCGCACTGCCTGTCGACGGAGGCCGCCTGGCCTGACCGTACGATGCGCTCGACCTTTGGGCGTCGTTGAGGCATTCTTGTGAATGTTCATTCGAGGCTTCCTGAAGACTGGGGAGACGACGGCTAGACATGGCAACGATCACTGCAAACTTCGCGGCGCCTTCGATCTGGCGGCCGCCTGCGCTGTCCATGCGCTGGTGGCCGGTGTTCCTGCGCAACCTGCTGGTGTGGCGCAAGCTCGCGATCCCCAGCCTCATCGGCAACATCGCGGAGCCGCTGATCTGGCTGGTGGCCTTCGGCTACGGCATGGGTGCCCTGGTCGGCCAGGTCGCGGTCGACGGCGTCAAGGTGCCGTACATCCTGTTCCTGGCGAGCGGCTCGATCTGCATGAGCGCGATGAACGCGGCGAGCTTCGAGGCGCTCTATTCGGCTTTCTCGCGCATGCATGTGCAGAAGACGTGGGACGGCATCATGAATGCGCCGGTCGGGCTCGACGACATCGTGCTGGCCGAGATGCTGTGGGCCGCGTTCAAGTCGATCTTCACGGTGACCGCCATCCTCTTCGTGATGCTGGCGCTCGGCATCAGCCACAGCCCCAAGCTCATCGTCGCGTGGCTGGTGCTTATCGCGTCGGGCATCACGTTTTCGAGCATCGCGCTGGTCTTCAATGCACTGGCGAAGGGCTACGACTTCTTCACTTACTACTTCACGCTCTTCATGACGCCGATGATGTTCCTGAGCGGCGTTTTCTTTCCGCTCGAGCAATTGCCGGGCGTGGTGCGCGTGATCGCTGGCTGGTTGCCGCTGGCCAACGCGGTGGCGCTGGTGCGGCCGCTCTTCATGGACCAGTGGCCGGCCGACTGGGCTCGCCACGCCGTGGTGCTGGCGGTGTATGCGGTGGCAGCGTTCTGGATCGCGCTGGGGCTGACGCGCAAGCGGTTCAGGGGCTGAAGCAGCCTTCGACGTTGCCCAGTTTCAATCTTCGTCGGGCAGCCGCGGAACGTCGCCCATCGCTTCATCGTTCCGCAGATCGCCCGCCGCCTTCAGCAGGCCGATCGACAAACCGTCGGGCTGGCCGGCAAAGCCCTTGGCGATGCCCTCGAGCGCGGTAGCCAGCGGCACGTCGCCGTCATCGCGCGCATCGATGCTGATGTTCAGAACCCGCGCCGCCATTTGCCGGTACGTGACCACACCGGACTTTTCGAGCACGGCCACCAGGTCGAGGTAAAGCGCAAGGTTGAGGTCGAACACCAGCTTGGCCGTCGGTTCGAAGTTGTCGTTGTTGTCTGCCACGTTGCGCTCCTTTTTTCTGCGTGCCCCAACACTCTAGCCAAAAAGAAAGTGCGTTTATCCAGCGACGCGTAGGAGGAGTGCGCGACCCCACGCGTGAGGCGGTCACCGGTCGTTGGTAAAGTAGTTGCCCGCGCTCTGGTCACCCCTCCAATACAGCGCCGCCATTTTTTATCCACCCTGCCCCGTCTTCAGGAAAAGGCATTTTCATGACAACAACCTACACCGACACCCGTCTGCTCATCAATGGCGAATGGACCGACGCCAAGAGCGGCAAGACCCTCGACGTGATCAACCCGGCCACCGGCAAGCCGATCGGCAAGGTCGCGCACGCCGGCATCGCCG
>JAQGMP010000400.1 GCA_028292285.1 Variovorax sp.
GTCGCCCCAGCGCCTGCCGAATCCGGGACCCGTTCCGCCGCGGCATCCGCTCAGGGACAATGCGTGCATCACCACCGTCCTTCACACACTCCCCAACGGCGTCAGGCTGCTCGCCATTCCCATGCCCCACGTGCAGAGCGCCAGCGTGGGCGTGTTCCTGCGCGTCGGCTCCCGCGACGAGACGCCGGCCACCAATGGCATCGGCCATGTCCTGGAGCACATGGCGTTCAAGGGGACCACCACCCGTTCCGTGCAGGCCATCAACCTGGATGCGGAGCGGCTGGGCGCGGATGTCAACGCGTTCACTGGCAAGGACACCACCGGCTACTTCATGACCGGCCTGGGCCGGCACGCGGAGCAGCTGCTGCGCATGACGGCCGACATTGTTTTGAACAGCACATTCCCCGAAAGTGAATTGCGGCGCGAGCTGGACATCATTCGCCAGGAGGCTATCGAGTACGAGGAGGATCCGGAGGACAGCTCCAGCGAACTGCTCGACCGGGCCATCTGGGGCGACGACCCGATGGGCATGCCCGTGATCGGCACCGTCGGCAATATCGAAGGCTTCACCCGACACGACTTGGTGCGCCACGTGCGGTCCCACTATGTCGGGCAAAACACCGTCGTCGCTGCAGCGGGAAACTTCAACGTCGAAGCCTGGCTGACGCTTGCCGGGGAGCTCTTTACAACCATGCCTCCGGCGGCCGATCTGTCCGTCTCCCGACAGCGCGGGCCGGCGACGTACGTCGGTCACGCCTTGGCCCGCCGCTTCACGCATGTGTCACAAGTGTTCCTGAACATGGCCTACCCGCTGGCGCCCGCGCCGCAGGAGCAGACGTCGCAGCAGCGCTGGCGCCTTGCGGCTTCACTGGCGGCCAACCTGTTTGGAGGCGGGATGTCGGCGCCTCTGGTTGACACCGTCAGGGAGCGACTGGGCCTGGCCTATATGGCCCAATCCACGATGGACAGCGGAGATGTCTGGGCCAACTTTGTGGTGAATGCGATCACAACACCGGACAAGCTGGCGGCCCTGGTAAGGGCCACGGGCGAGCTGCTGCGTGCCCAGGCCGCCACCATCGACGCGGTGCACCTGGAGCGGGCGAAGAACCAGCTGACTGTGTCCCGGGTGCGCGCGGGAGAGCGGACGTACGCGACCATGGAGCAGGCTATCGAGGAGCTCTTCGCCAGCGGGAGCGTGACGCCGGTGGCCGAAGCAGTTGCGATGATCGATGACATTGCAGCGGAAGAAGTGCGGGCGGTTTTCGAGCGGATGTTGACTCACCCCGCGGCGCTGGCGATCACAGGCAAGGGCGCCAGCGCGCGAGGCGCGCGGCAACTGACGGCGCTGCTCGCTGGTTGACCCCATCGGCGCCTTCGCCTTGCATATGCGTGCGGTCAGACTAGGCTAACCCTGACGGGCGGCGTGCCTTGGTTTCTGGTCCAGAGGGATGCTTCAACGCGGGCCGGTGCGAAACGCCCGATGACGAGAATCCAAGAGTGGTTTGGCCGGGGCTCGTAAGCCGAGGCGAACTATGGTTGCGGCTCGCGACCGCGGCGCGTGTCCGGGTCACTCGGCGCATTTGTTGGCGAAAGCTGCTCCGCTGGCGGACCGAGCTTGCCACTGTCACCCCCCTTGGACGCCGTCGTACCGCCGGTGTTCGCGCGAGTCGAGCGACCCGAATAAATTTCATCATCGTCGAAGTTAAGCGCTTCCTGGTCTTCTGTACCACCGCCGCTCACGATGCCGTTCGACGGCTGTTTTTCTTTGGGCTTGTTCATGACGTGATCCTGTTCATATAGGTTGCTGGAATGTCTAGGCTCATGTTCACGTAAAAGGTCGCGGGTCGGATGGTCCGTACAAGCTGCGTAGTCCTGAGAGCAAAGGTGAATGTCACCGTTCCGGCACCTTTCAAAAACAAGACTCATGCGAACTCAGGTGCGGCAGTCCCGTGCCGTTCGCCGCCGGTGCGGCAGGCAAGGACGGTGGCGCTGGACCCGTCGGTTGACGCACCGGCGTGAGCGGCGCCAGTGACAGATGCCTCGATCCGGCTGCGCCTCGCGGCCTGTCGTCTGCGTTCCTGTCCCGCAAGATGCAAAATGCTCCCTCATCGCACACGCGCGCACGCGCGGCACGACCGAGGACCGCACGTGGTGGATCGAACCACCATCTCAAATGAGGAGATCACATGATTGTCGCGCCGGGTTTCGTAAAGCAATACCCGCGTCTCGCCGGTTGGATCTGCGACAACATTCCGAAGGTCAAAGACAATCTGAAGGTCTTCAGGGCCTTCCAGAAATATTCCAGGCTGAACGAGAAGGTCTGCGAGCGCGCGCTCCAGCACGGCAACCCACCGGTCATCGAGTATCGCTATCTGCCGGCCGACAACGGCATCTTCATTGGCAACAAATATCCGGGCGCCGTCTTCCTTTCGACGTCGATCTGCGACCGCTTCGAGAACTCGGCCAAGGACGCCGCCGATCCCCGTATGCACCTTCTGGTCGAGTCGACCCTGCTGCACGAAATGGTGCACTGGGGAGATTTCCAGGAGGACAAGAAGCTGAGCGCAGGAGAAGAGGGCAAGGCTTTCGAGAAGGAAGCTTACGGCAGGGACGTGCGGCAGTACTGGGGGCCACAGTCGCCGGGATAGGCGGGGTCAGCGAATGCCGTTGAACGTCAGCCTTTCCAGAGACGCGATCACCCCTCGAAAGATTTGGTCATTGGCACCGTGGCACCGCGCGACCTCTCCGCCTTGCTGAGCCGGCTGGAAGTTGACACCGTCTGATCGCAAGGCCTTGGCACGACACCCGGCTTCGTGTCGCGCCATCGCTGCAGGACCAACCGGCGAGCGTGGCCGCGCCGACGCATTTGCTGGTCCACGGCAGCGTGCCGGCGCGTTCCGTCGGCGGCCTCTCGGTAGGTGCGCTGGTTGCTTCGCGAGCGGGGTTCCGGCACGCGCGAGACGATGGAGCAGGTGTTGCTGACGCACGTGCGCCATCTGAACGCGACTTGCAGCCGGGCAGCAACGAAGCGATCAAGGCAGGCGCGGCCGAAACGATCCGGCTCTGTCGCTGTGCGCGGCGCAGGACCTCGTGACACTCGGCAGCCTGGCCTT
>JAQGMP010000416.1 GCA_028292285.1 Variovorax sp.
ACGGCCGAAGGCCACGAGCAGGGCCTGAAGCTGTTCGCGGCGGCCTGCGCCAGCTGCCATCAATGGAACGGGCAAGGGCAGCAGACGCCGTATGCCTCGCTGCTGGGTTCGCGCAGCGTGAACGACCTGGACGGCTCCAACGTGACGCAGATGATCCTGCAGGGCGTGAACATGCGGGTGCGCGACACCGACGTGTACATGCCGGCGTTCGGCAAGGCGTATACCGATACCGAAGTCGCCTTGCTGGCCAACTACGTGATGGCGCAGTTCGGCAACAAGGAGGGACGGGTCACGCCCGAGAAGGTGGCGGAGCAGCGCAAGCAGTAATTCTGGCGCTGCCCGAATGAAAAACAAATGAAAAAAGCCTGCTATTGATTAAATAGCAGGCTTTTCAATAACCACAGATGTTTGGTGGTGGGCCCTGAGTGACTCGAACACTCGACCTACGGTTTAAGAGTCCGCTGCTCTACCAACTGAGCTAAGAGCCCCTGAATCGACATCGCTGTCATCAGGCAATCCTTCGATTATAGCCCAGCAAAAACCGGCGGCGCTAGGATGCAGTTTTGCCAACCAAGAGGGAAAACACATGATCGAAACAGACACGCCGCAAAACGTCGTATTGACCGGCGCTGCCGGCGCCTTGGGCCGCGCGGTCGCGCAGTATTTTCTGGATGCGGGCGCGCGACTCGCGCTACTCGATCACAGCACCGAACACCTGGCGGGCACATATCCCGGACTGGACAACTCGCGGCATCTGCTGATCGCAGCCGACGTCACCTCGGCGCCTGCAGTCGCCGCCGCGGCGAGCCAGGTGCTCACGTCGTTCAAGCACGTCGACGCGCTCGTGCATATCGCCGGCGGCTTTGCGATGGGGGAAGAAACGCATGCACTCACGCGCGCGGCATGGGATCGCATGATGGATCTCAATGCGTGGTCTTTCGTCGCGGTCACGCAGGCTTTCGTTCCGTCGATGATCGAGCGCAAGGCGGGGAGCGTGATCGCCGTCACAGCCAAGACGGCGGGGCGCGGCATGGCCGGGATGTCGGCTTACATCGCATCCAAGAGCGCATTGCAACGTCTGGTCGAGTCGATGGCGGCCGAGCTTTCATCGCACGGCATCAACGTGAACAGCGTGGCACCGAGCGTGCTCGACACGCCTGCCAATCGCCAGGCCATGCCGGACGCGAATCCTGACGAATGGGTGTCGACTTCAGTCGCTGCAAAGACGATCGGTTTTCTTGCTTCGCCCGCCGCTGCAGCTGTTCACGGACAGCATTTGACGCTGGATGCTTAGGGCGAAACATCTCCGAATGTCGCGCGATCACGCGAGGTAGTGCTTTCGTCTGACGCACTCAAAAGGAGCCGTGGCACAAGTTCACGTACGCCTTGGGTTTGTTGGATATTTAACCTTTGGTGATTATTGAGTTTCTCGGCGCCCCGCGCCACGCACCAGAATCCCGATCTACAAAAAGACGCAGGGATGCAGGTGATGGTCGAAATTGCTTATTCGAGGGGGTCGGACGCGCGCATTGGATGCGGTCATGTGCCGGGGGGCGCCTGCTGCGCGCGCAGTGGCGTGTGTCGCGGCGGGAGTTTCTGAATGGCGATCTCTCGACGAGCGCTGTTCGGCAAGCTCAACATCACGTTGTTCCGGGCGATCGAGTCGGCCACCGCCTTCGCGAAGCTGCGAGGCAACCCTTATGTGGAGCTGACGCACTGGCTGCACCAACTCTGGCAGCTGAACGACAGCGACCTGCATCGGATCTGTCGGCACTATCAGGTCGACTTGCAGATCGTCGAAAAAGATCTGGCGTCGGCCTTGGCCACCTTGCCGGCAGGGGCCACTTCTCTCAGTGACTTTTCGAACCACATCGGGCTGGCCGTGGAGCGCGCCTGGATCGTTTCGAGCCTCGAGTTCGGCGGCACTTGCGTCCGCAGCGCCTGGCTGCTGGCCGCACTGCTTCAGACGCCTGAACTGCGCAGGGTGGTGCTGACGATTTCCCCCGCGCTTCAAAAAATCCCTGCAGACCAATTGACCGAGTCCGTTGCGGACATCATCTCTGGCTCGCCCGAAGACCGCGAAGGCGCGCACGACGGCTCGGGCTTGCCCTCTGCCACGCCCGGCGAAGCCAGCGGCGCGATGGTCGACCCTGCGAACGAAAAATCCGCACTCGCCAAGTACTGCGCCGATCTCACGCAGCAGGCACGCGACGGCAAGATCGATCCGGTGATCGGTCGCGAGCACGAAATCCGCACGATGGTCGACATCCTGCTGCGCCGTCGGCAGAACAACCCGCTGTTGACGGGGGAGGCCGGCGTCGGCAAGACGGCCGTGGTCGAAGGGTTGGCATTGGCGATTGCCAACGCCGAAGTCCCACCCATCTTGCGGGACGTTCGCCTGCTGAGCCTGGACGTCGGTGCGCTGCTTGCGGGGGCGAGCATGCGCGGTGAGTTCGAGTCGCGGCTCAAGGCGCTGCTCGAAGAAGCCATCAAGTCGGTGCAGCCTGTCATTCT
>JAQGMP010000421.1 GCA_028292285.1 Variovorax sp.
CGGTGGAAGTACTGATCACGCTGACTTGCTGGCCCTTGGCCTTGCGCCATCCATAAACCACATAGCCGCTGAGCCCGTAGATGACGAAGAGGCTGAACAAGACGGTCGGCGGGTGGATGTTGATGACCGCGATGCCGAGCGCGATCAGGACGATCGTCGCGAACGGCACGCTCTTTTTCATCTGAATGTCTTTGAAGCTGTAGAACGGCGCATTGGTCACCATCGTGAGGCCTGCGTACAGCGTGAAGCCGAACGTGATCCACGTGATGTGATCCCACGACAAATACAGCACTTCACCGCCCCGCTTGCCCCACTCGGTCATGAGCCAGATAAAGCCGGCGACCAGCGCAGCGGCTGCCGGCGACGGCAAACCCTGAAACCAGCGCTTGTCGACCACGCCGGTGTTGACGTTGAAGCGCGCGAGGCGCAACGCAGCGCAGGCGCAGTAGACGAAGGCGGCGATCCAGCCCCAGCGGCCGAGTCCCTTCAGCGACCACTCGTACGCGATGAGCGCCGGCGCGGCGCCGAACGACACCATGTCGGACAGCGAATCCATCTGCTCGCCGAACGCGCTTTGCGTGTTGGTCATGCGGGCGACGCGGCCGTCGAGGCTGTCGAGAATCATTGCGGCGAAGACACCGAGCGCGGCCAGATCGAAACGGCCGTTCATGGCCATCACGATCGAATAGAAGCCGCCGAAGAGCGCCGCCAACGTGAACAGGTTGGGCAAGATATAGATGCCCTTACGCCGCTTGCGCGGTTGCACCTCGTTGGGGAGCGTGTCGTCATGCATGTGGTCGGCCTTTTGCAGGCAGTGTAGCCAATGAAAAAGGGCCACCGCATGCGGTGGCCCCGATGTTCCGGTTGCGGAAGATCAGTTGCGTGTCTGGTCGACCAGTTTGTTTTTCTTGATCCACGGCATCATCGCACGCAGCTTCTCGCCGACCACTTCGATCTGGTGCTCGGCATTGAGGCGGCGACGGCTGATGAGCGTCGGCTGGCCGGCAGCGGCTTCGAGCACGAAGCTCTTGGCGTATTCGCCGGTCTGGATGTCCTTCAGAACCTGCTTCATCACCTTTTTCGACTCGTCGTTGATGATGCGCGGGCCGGTCACGTACTCGCCATATTCAGCGTTGTTCGAGATCGAGTAGTTCATGTTGGCGATGCCGCCTTCATAGATCAAATCGACGATCAGCTTGAGCTCGTGCAGGCACTCGAAGTACGCCATCTCAGGCGCGTAGCCTGCTTCGACCAGCACTTCGAAACCGGCCTTGATCAGTTCGACCGTGCCGCCGCACAAAACAGCCTGCTCGCCGAACAAATCGGTTTCGGTTTCTTCGCGGAAGTTGGTCTCAATGATGCCGGCCTTGCCGCCGCCGTTGGCGGTGGCGTAGCTCAGAGCGAGGTCGCGCGCCTTGCCGGACTTGTCCTGGTGCACAGCCACGAGGTGGGGCACGCCGCCACCTTGCGTGTAGGTGCTGCGAACCGTGTGGCCCGGCGCCTTGGGGGCGACCATCCAGACGTCCAGATCCGCGCGCGGCTGCACGAAGCCGTAATGCACGTTGAAGCCGTGTGCGAAGACGAGCGATGCGCCTTCCTTGATGTGCGGAGCCACGTCGTTCTTGTAGACGTTGGCGATCTGTTCATCGGGCAGCAGGATCATGACGACGTCGGCTGACTTCACCGCATCGGCGACTTCAGCGACCTTCAGGCCGGCCTTGCCGACCTTGTCCCAGGAAGCGCCGCCCCTGCGCAGACCGACCACGACCTTGACGCCGCTGTCGTTCAAGTTCTGTGCGTGCGCATGGCCTTGCGAGCCGTAGCCGATGATCGCGACCGTCTTGCCCTTGATGAGGCTGAGATCGGCGTCCTTGTCGTAATAAACCTTCATGTCGTTGCTCCTTCGTTGATGTGCAGTGTGAATAAGAAATTGGGATCG
Organism: Variovorax sp.; assembly: GCA_028292285.1. Taxonomy (GTDB): domain Bacteria; phylum Pseudomonadota; class Gammaproteobacteria; order Burkholderiales; family Burkholderiaceae_C; genus Variovorax. Next base: position 1,940 of record JAQGMP010000421.1, read on the forward strand.
GCGGCGCGCATCAAACTCTCAAGATGCGCTCGCCGCGTCCGATGCCGCTGGCGCCGGTGCGCACGGTTTCGAGAATCGCACCGCGGTCCAGCGCTTCGAGAAACGCATCGTTCTTCGAATGGTCGCCGGTCAGTTCGATCGTGTAGCTCTTGTCGGTCACGTCGATGATGCGGCCGCGAAAAATCTCGGCCATGCGCATCATTTCTTCGCGCTCCTTACCGACGGCACGTACCTTGACCATCATCAGTTCGCGCTCGGTGTACGAGCCCTCGGTGAGGTCGACGACCTTGACCACTTCGATGAGCCGGTTCAGGTGCTTGGTGATTTGTTCGATCACATCGTCGGAGCCAGCCGTGACGATGGTCATGCGCGACAGGCTGGCGTCTTCGGTCGGCGCCACCGACAGCGATTCGATGTTGTAGCCGCGAGCCGAGAACAAGCCCACGACCCGGGAGAGTGCGCCGGGCTCGTTTTCGAGCAGCACGGCAATGATGTGTTTCATAAGCGAAAGACTCCTCTTTTCGGTGCCCTCCCCGCGCGGAGGTAACCACGCGGCTTGGCAGCCAATAGATTCGTCCCGAGAAAAGTTAAGAGAACGCTCCGGCGATCAGAGATCTTCGGAACCCAACAGCATTTCGGTGATACCCGCGCCGGCCTTGACCATCGGAAACACGTTCTCGGTCGGGTCGGTGCGGAAATCCATGAACACGGTGCGGTCCTTGAGCTTGCGTGCTTCGCGCAGCGCCGGCTCGACGTCTTGCGGACGCTCGATCAGCATGCCGACGTGCCCATAGGCCTCGGCCAGCTTCACGAAGTTGGGCAACGCATCCATGTAGCTGTGGCTGTAGCGGCCCGAATACTCGATCTCTTGCCACTGGCGCACCATGCCGAGGTAGCGGTTGTTCAGCGAGCAGATCTTGATCGGCGTGTTGTATTGCAAGCAGGTCGACAGCTCCTGAATGCACATCTGCACCGAGCCTTCGCCCGTGATGGTGAACACTTCGGCCTGCGGCTTGGCGAGCTTGATGCCCATCGCGTACGGAATGCCGACGCCCATCGTGCCGAGGCCGCCGGAATTGATCCAGCGGCGCGGCTCATCGAAGCGGTAGTACTGCGCGGCCCACATCTGATGCTGGCCCACGTCGGACGTGATGTAGCAATCCGCGTCCTTCGTCATGTTCCAGAGCGTCTCGACCACGTACTGCGGCTTGATCACGTCACCGTTGCCGCGGTCGTACCTGAGGCAATCCTTGTCGCGCCAGGTCTCGATCGTCTTCCACCAGTCCGACAGCGCACCGGCGTCCGGCTTGGTCGACGATTCCCTGATCATCGTGATCAGCTCGGTCAGCACGTCCTTCACGTCGCCGACGATCGGGATGTCGACCCTCACGCGCTTCGAAATGCTCGACGGATCGATGTCGATGTGGATGATCTTTCGTTCGTTCTGCGCAAAGTGCTTCGGGTTGCCGATCACGCGGTCGTCGAAGCGCGCGCCGACGGCCAGCAGCACGTCGCAGTTCTGCATCGCGTTGTTGGCTTCGATGGTTCCGTGCATGCCGAGCATGCCGAGGAATTTGCGATCACTCGCCGGATAGGCGCCCAGGCCCATCAGCGTATTGGTGACCGGGTAGCCCAGCATGTCGACCAGCGCGCGCAGCTCGTTGGTTGCGTTGCTCAGCAACACGCCACCGCCGGTGTAGATATAGGGCCGCTTGGCAGTCAGCAGCAGTTGAAGTGCCTTGCGAATTTGCCCGCCGTGGCCCTTGCGCACGGGGTTGTACGAGCGCATCTCCACCTTTTCGGGATGGCCGGCGTACGGCGTCTTCTTGAAAGACACGTCTTTAGGCACATCGACCACGACCGGCCCGGGACGGCCGGTGCGCGCGATGTGGAAAGCCTTCTTGATCGTCATCGCCAGATCCTTCGGATCCTTGACGAGGAAGTTGTGCTTGACGATGGGCCGCGTGATGCCGACGGTGTCGCATTCCTGGAAGGCATCGAGCCCGATTGCCGCGGTCGGCACCTGACCCGAGATGATCACCATCGGGATCGAGTCCATGTAGGCCGTGGCGATGCCGGTGACCGCGTTGGTCAGGCCCGGGCCGGAAGTGACCAGCGCCACGCCGACTTCGCCGGTGGCGCGCGCATAGCCATCGGCTGCATGCACCGCGGCCTGTTCGTGCCGCACCAGCACGTGCTGCATGGTGTCTTGCTTGTAGAGCGCGTCGTAGATGTACAGCACCGCGCCGCCAGGGTAGCCCCAGATGTACTTGACACCTTCGGCCTGCAGCGACTTGATGAGCACTTCGGCGCCCATGAGCTCTTGAGATTGATTGCCGATGCCGGAGGATGCGGCTGCTGCGGAAGCGAGTTCCGCTTTCGAGATTTCCATGATGAACCTTTGGCGTTTTTTCGGGAACGAAAAACCTTGGGTGCCCCTTGCCAACCCTTGTGGGGTCGCGCCAGGACTTGAGGCCAATTGCCATGAGCGGATTGATGCTCCGCCGGACAAGGACCCGTTTGCCTTTTGACTTGCAGCGCGGATTATGACATTGGCCCGGGATGCATAATCCGCGGCGGTAAAAACACATCTTCAGCAGAGACAGACATCCCACGAGGCGCGCCGCGCGCCGGACTTCCGCTTGGCCACCGAAAAAGAACTTTCCGACTTCCTCAAAGGTGTTGAACGACGCGCTTTCAAACGCTCGATCTATCACGTCCGTGACGAGGAAGCTGCGCTCGACATCGTGCAAGACAGCATGATGAAGCTGGCCGAGCATTACGGGGACAAGCCGCCGAACGAGCTCCCGATGCTGTTTCAGCGCATCCTGTCGAACTGCACGCTCGACTGGTTTCGCCGTCAAAAGACCCGCCGGGCACTTTTTTCCAACCTGAGCGACTTCGAAGCCCCCGACGACGATGGAGAATTCGACCTGCTCGAGAACTTCGTTTCGCCGACCGACTCCAGACAGACGGAGAGCGCCGAAGACAGCACACGCCGCGCTCAGGTGTTTCATGACATCGAAGAAGAGATCGCCAAGCTGCCCGGGCGTCAACGCGAGGCCTTTCTGATGCGTTACTGGGAAGAAATGGACGTTGCTGAAACAGCCGCAGCAATGGGCTGCTCCGAAGGCAGCGTCAAAACTCACTGTTCGCGTGCCGTCCACGCCTTGAGCAAAGCGCTGACGGCCAAGGGAATTTCACTATGACCACCTCGTTTTCCAAATCTTCGGACGCCCAGGAAGCCCAGTTCGGGCGCCGCGTGGCGGCGCGCCTGGCGTCGGGCAGCGAGCAGCTGCCGCACGACATCGGCGAAAGGCTGCGTGTTGCCCGCCAGCAGGCGCTCGGCAGGCGCAAGCTGGCGCCGCAATTGCATGCGGCGCCCGTGGTGATTTCGAATGGACGCTCTGCCGCGCTGGGCCTCGGCGGCCGCTGGTGGACGCGTATCGGCTCGGTGGTTCCGCTGATCGCCCTCGCCGCCGGTCTGATCACGATCAGCGTGATGCAGGACGATGACCGCGCCAGCGAGCTGGCCGAGGTCGATTCGGCCCTGCTCACCGGCGACCTGCCGCCCGCTGCCTATACCGATCCCGGTTTCGCGCAGTTTTTGAAGGCCGACGACTCCGCTGCACGCTGATCCTTTCGAATGCCGCTCCGCCCCGCGTCCAGTCCTGATTTTTGCGCCCCGGTGTGCGCTTCCCGCCATCCCCGGCTGGTCGCCACTGCCTGGCCCAAAATGCTCCTGTGCGTGCTTGCGGCGGTTGCCTTCAGTGCATTCGCGGTGTCGAACGCCCAGGCGCAGTTGCCGCTGGACGGAAAATCGGCGGCAACGGCATCGCCAGCAGTTTCGGCCAAGCCGGTGGCGGCCTCCAGGCCACTCTGGAGCGAATTGAACCTCTCGCAGCAGCTCGCCCTGCAACCGCTCGCCGAGCACTGGGACGGCCTTTCGCTCGGCCACAAGCGCAAGTGGCTCGCCATCACGCGCAACTACCCGAAGATGACGCCCGAAGAGCAAACCGTCATGCACAGCCGCATGACCGGCTGGGCCACGTTGAGCCAGCAGCAGCGCGCGCAAGCGCGTTTGAACTTCGCCGAGGTCAAACAGGTTCCGGCGGACGAACGCAAGGCAAAATGGGAGGCCTACCAGGCACTGAGCGACGAGAAAAAACGCGAACTTGCCGCGAAAGCCGAGGTCAAGCCGCCGCGCGGCGCGGCCATACCGGCCAAGCCGGTGTCGGCTCAAAAGTTCGCACCGGTCCCGGTTCCGGTGGGGGACCGCTTGCCCCGCATCCAGCTGGCGCCGCCCGCCGAGCCGATGGCCGTTCCGGTTCGCACGTCACGCCCGGTGTCGTCGGGCGCGCCGATACCGGCCGAAGCGCAAGTGCTGGTGCCCACGGCACCGGTCGAGCGCCCGGCTGGTCAGCCAACGACGGCGCCCTGATGCGGCCGTCGATGCGTTCTCCCGAGTCCACACAAACCGAATCCAGCCTGACCGGGACGCTTGGCCGCTCTGTGCCGGCCACGGCGGTTTTGACAGCGCCCGGC
>JAQGMP010000446.1 GCA_028292285.1 Variovorax sp.
CCCAGCCCGAACCGCCGCCCGCCGCGGCGCCGACCAGTCCGGCACCCATCATCGAACCGGCCAAACCGCCAGTGACCACGCCGGCGGCAGCGGCTGCGCCGCCGGTGGCGGAAGGCGCGTCGCCGGATCAGTCCGCTCTGACGGCGCAACTGTTCTACGAGGTGTTGCTCGGCGAACTCACTGCACGCTCCGGCGAGCCGGGCGACGGTTATGCGCTGATGCTCGACGCGGGGCGCAAGACGGGCGACAGCAAGCTCTTTCAGCGTGCCGTGGAAATCGCGTTGCAGTCGCGTTCCGGCGATGCCGCCCTGGCCGCGACGCGTGCATGGAAGCAGTCGATTCCGACCTCGCGTGAGGCGCGGCGCTTCGAGCTGCAGATCCTGATCGCGTTGAATCGCATCGGCGAAACCGCCGAGCCGCTGCGCATCGAGCTGGCGGCGACACCGCAATCGGAACATCCCTTTCTGATGGCGATGATCGCGCGCAACTACGCGCGCGCACCCGACAAGAAGGTCGCCGCCGAAGTGGTCGAAAAAGCGCTGGCCGATGACCTGAAAAATTCCGCGACCGCGGGCTTGGCGTGGACCACGGTCGGCCGCCTGCGCCAGTTGGCTGGCGACACTTCCGGCGCGCTCGAAGCGGCACTGAAGGGCCAGGAGGCCGATCCGTCGTCGGACGGCCCGCCGGTACTGGCGCTCGAATTGATCGATCCGTCGCGGCCCCTGGCCGAACCCATCGTCAAACGATATCTTGCCGACCCGAAAGCGGTGCCCGAAGTCCGCATGGCCTATGCGCGCGTGCTCACCGAAGGCCGGCGTTACGACGAAGCCGGTGCCCAACTGGCCGCCCTCACGTCAGCGCGACCCGACATGCCCGACCCGTGGCTTCTGCTCGGTTCGCTCCAGTCGCAAGCGCGCCAGGATGCAGCGGCTGAGACGTCGCTGAAACGGTACATCGAGTTGTCCAGCGGCCAGCGCGACGCCGATGAGCGCAAGCGCGGCGAAACGCAGGCCTATCTCATGCTGGCGCAGTTGGCGGAGCGCCGCAAGGATTTCACAGGCGCCGAACGCTGGCTTGCAAAAATCGACAGCGCCGACGACATGGTGGCGGCACAAAGCCGGCGCGCGGGTTTGCTGGCACGACAGGGCAAGCTGCCGCAAGCACGCGAAATCATCCGTGCCCTGCCCGAGCGCAGCGCCGACGACAAAAAACAGAAGTTCATGGCCGAGGTGCAATTGCTGCGCGACGCCAAGCAATACCAGGCCGCCTACGACATGCTTGGAAAAGCCAGCGCGGACGAGCCGGAAAACAGCGATCTCATCTACGACCAGGCCATGGTGGCCGAAAAGCTCAATCGCCTTGACGACATGGAGCGTTTGCTCCGGCGCCTGATCGTGCTGAAGCCAGAGAACCAGAATGCGTACAACGCATTGGGCTATTCGTTCGCGGATCGGAAGGTCCGTCTCGACGAGGCGCGCACGCTGATTCAGAAGGCGGTGCAGCTCGCGCCCGAAGATCCGTTCATCGCAGACAGCCTCGGCTGGGTCGAATTCCGGCTGGGCAACACCGCCGAAGCCACACGCATTCTCGAAGCGGCCTACAAGCAGCGCCCAGATCCTGAAATCGCTGCCCATTACGGCGAAGTGCTATGGACTGCCGGTGAGAAGGATCGCGCGGTTTCGATCTGGAAAGAAGCTGCACTGGCCGACGCCGAAAACGAGACCCTGCAGGAGACGCTCAAGCGCCTGCGCGTCAAGCTGTGATCGACGCAGCGGCCCGGCCGTTGCGCCGCGCCGCGTTGATGTTTGGCGGCGCTGCGCTCCTGGTCCTTGCGGGCTGCGCCACGGTGCCGCCGCTGACGTCGGCGACGAGCGCGAACGGTTCGAAGGCCTGGACCGGCCGCATGTCGCTCCGAATCGAAAGCGATCCCGAGCAAACCTTCGCTGCGCTCTTCGAGTTGCGCGGCACCGCCGAGACGGGCGAGCTGACGTTGACAAGCCCCATCGGCAGCACGCTCGCGGCACTGCACTGGGCGCCGGGCGAGGCGGTGCTGAACGACGGCAGCCGGATGCGCCGGTTCGATTCCGTCGACCAGTTGATTCAGGCCGCCACCGGCGCCGCCATTCCTGTCGCTGCGCTGTTCGGCTGGCTGGAAGGTCGCGATGCGCAAGTGTCCGGCTGGAAAGCCGAACTGGGGCAATTGGCGCAAGGGCGGCTGCAGGCACGCCGTGAAACGCCCTTGCCGCGCGCAGATCTGCGCATCGTTTTCGAACGGGCATGAAGGCGCTCTACGACCTCCCCGCACCCGCGAAGCTGAACCTGTTTCTCCATATCACAGGGCGGCGAGCAGACGGCTATCACCTGCTTCAGTCGGTGTTCATGTTGATCGACTGGTGCGACACGCTTCATGTTGAGCTGCGCAGCGATGGCCTTCTCAGTCGCGAAGACCTCACCACTGCGCTGCCCGACGACGACTTGGTGCTGCGCGCGGCGCGTGCCTTGCAGCAGTTCGCCGCCCCCGGCCAGGGCGCCCACATCGGCGTTGCCAAAGATGTCCCGGCGGAAGCCGGCATGGGTGGCGGCTCGTCTGATGCCGCGACCTGCCTGCTGGCGCTGAATCGTCTTTGGGGCCTGCGATTGCCCTTGGCGCGGCTCGAAGAAATCGGCCTGAGGCTTGGCGCGGACGTGCCGTTTTTTCTTCGCGGACGCAACGCGTGGGTCGAAGGCATCGGCGATCGAATCACGCCGATCGACATACCGGCTGCCCGGTTCGCCGTCGCCAAGCCGGCCAGGGGGCTTGAAACCCGTCTCATTTTTGCAGCGCAAGACCTGAACCGCGCCACGCCCGCTGCTATAATCTCGGGCTTTGCTGCAGATAGCGCGGCCTCGGGTTCAAACTCCGGAAACTTCGGATTTGCCTTTGGCCACAACGACCTGCAGCCGGTTGCCCAGCGGCTTTGCCCGGCGGTTTCCGATGCCATCGACTGGCTCGGAGCCCACGGACTTTCGGCCCGGATGACCGGCTCCGGAAGTGCGGTTTTCGCGGCAATGCCGCACGACGTCGAATTGGCAAATGCCCCGGAGGGCTGGCGAGTTCGCAAGTGCAGCAACCTGGCTGTTCATCCGCTTGTTGGATGGGCGGCCGGTTAAGTCAGACCGTGTCAGACCGTTGGCGCGGTCTGATGCAAGATTTTCGGTAGGCGGCCGCTCCAAAAGAGAGGGTCGTCGACCCGTGTAGGGGCGTCGCCAAGCTGGTTAAGGCACTGGATTTTGATTCCAGCATTCGAAGGTTCGACTCCTTCCGCCCCTGCCAAATGTTTGAACTTGCAGCCGTCGGGCTGTGAGAATTGAACTTGCATCCTTCTGGCTGCAAGACCCAGGACCAAGCGGCTCGACCGGGCCATTTCGCATTGCCGGATGCATTCTGCCGAGACCCTCATGCAGGTTCATCACCCTGATTTCATGGTTTTCACCGGCAACGCCAATCCTGGCCTTGCAGCGGAAATCGCGCAGCACCTCGGTACTACCTTGGGCGCTGCACGCGTCGGACGCTTTTCCGATGGCGAGGTCACGGTGGAGATCAACCAGAACGTCCGGGCACGCGATGTGTTCGTGGTTCAGTCCACTTGCGCACCGACCAACGAAAACCTGATGGAACTGCTGATCATGGTCGATGCGCTCAAGCGCGCTTCGGCCGACCGCATCAGCGCCGTCATCCCTTATTTCGGCTACGCCCGCCAGGACCGCCGGCCGCGTTCGAGCCGCGTACCGATCTCGGCCAAAGTCGTTGCCAACCTGCTTGAAACCGTCGGCGTCGAGCGCGTGCTCACAATGGACCTTCACGCCGATCAGATTCA
>JAQGMP010000480.1 GCA_028292285.1 Variovorax sp.
CGGTGCCTTCACCCTGAAGTACTCGCACACCGTCTCCAAGGACTACTTCGGCTTTGCCGGCGCGTCCAACGGCTCGGGCCTCAAGGGCCGCAACACGGGCTACCTGAACCTGTCGTATGCCAAGGAAGTCATTCCGCACCTGACGCTGAAGGCGGCGGTCGGCTACACGCACCTGAGCAGCGACATCCGCCGCAACACGGGCTACAAGAGCTATGTCGACTACAACGTCGGCGCGTCGTGGGACTTCGGCGGTGGCCTGTCGCTGTCGGGTGCCGTGGTGGGTGCCAACAAGAAGGACGCGTACCTGGCGGTCGTGAACCCGGGCGTGGACTTCGGCTTCGGCCCGATCGGTACGCAGACCCAGTCGATCAACAAGGCGCAGTTCATCGCCACGCTGACCAAGACGTTCTGAAAGAGAAAAACAACTGCGCGACGGCCGTCGCCGCCGATGCTCTCCAGCCTACTTGCCGCACTCCACGATGCTGAACTCCACCCGGCGATCGGGTGCGTCGACCACATCGTCGGTGCCGCTGCCGACGATGTTCTGCTTGGACCCCATGCCGACCGGACGAGTGCGCCGGGCCACGTCAGCGGAGTCGGCGCTCAGGCGCTGCTTGATGAAAGTCGCACGCCGAAGCGACAAGGTCTCGTTGGCATCCTCGGCGCCGGTCTTGCTGGTGTGGCCGACGATGTCCATGCAGACTTTGGTACGGCTGGCCTGCCGGGCGATCTGCCGGAGCCACATGCCATAGGCGCCGCTCACTTGCGGGTCGGCCCAGAATTCCGTGCTGCCGGGGTTGAACAAAAACTTGACGCCGAGCTGGTTGGTGGCGATGCCATAGGCCACCAAGCGGCCGAAGGTTTCCTCCGCCTCGGCCACTTGTCCGAGCTTGCTGACGCTCAGGTAGATGCCCGTGAGCACGCGTATCTGATCGCCAGCGGGGGTGGCCAGCGCGCTGCGGTACTGGCCCAGCGCCTCGCGATAGCGCGCGGAGTTGTAGAGAACCGTCGCGTCGTTAATGACGGCGGCAGTGGCGATGCGCTCCATGTAGGTCGCATCGGCCTTTTGTCCCGTCGGCATGCTGCTGGTGCGCACGTAGCCGTCGGTCACCTTGTCCTTGATGAGCACCGGGCTGTCCCGGTAGTAAGGCAGCGGGCTCATGTCGACGCCGTCCTTTCTCGCGACAGCGGACGATTGCGCCACCACTGAGCCGGCCTTGATGTCGATCAGGGCGAGATTGATGCGATAGGTGGCCTGCGCGCGTACCAGCGTGCCGACCAGCAGGTATTGGGCTTTCGCAAGGCTCGTGGTCTGAAACGGCAGCACTTCTATTTGCTCGAAGTTCCGCGGCACGCGCTCGGTAATGGTCCGATCGAGCATCTGCGTCGCCGCAGTCTGTTGCCCGCTGGCAGCGTCGAGCGTGGGATCGAGCACCACGGCTTGCTTGTTGCGCCGTGCCATGAAACCCGCTGCTTCCTGCGATTGCCGGAACAGCGAATCGGTCGCCGCGGCGATGGCCTGATCGAACTGCTGCGGTTCGTTGCCGACGACGGGCTTGGGGGTGCCGCAGCCCGCAAGGGCGATGGCACAAACGGTGCCTAGGAACAGGCGCGGCAACGTCGAAAACTGGAGGAAACGGGGGCTCATCGGCATTCTTTTTTCAGGTAGGCGACTTCGTCGGCGCTCAGGGTGTCGAGTGAAGATTTCTGGATGATGTCGGCGCATCGCTGCGGTCGAATTCCAGTCTTGTGAACGGGTGCGGATTCGGCCTCGGCGCGTGACGCCGTTCGCGGCTCGTCTACCGATGCGACGACGGCGATTGGCTTGGCGCGTTCGGCGATGGAAGGCGGTGCGGTGCGCACTGCGGGGCGCGGCGCGGGCGCTGCTGCTGCAGGTGGAGGCGCAGACGTTGCAGCGACCGTCGTAACTGCGATCGGTGCGGCAAGTGCAGTGGACGTCGGCGGTGCAGGGGTGGCCGGCGCTGCAGCGACCGACGTGGGCTGAGGCACGGTGGTCTGCGATGGCGATGGCGAACTCGCCCCGGGTGAGGCAGCGGCCGGTGGCATCGTTGCGGTCGCCGCGACGGCGTCCGGCGAGCTTGAACCGCCGCCCCGCGTCCACCAGATCAGGCTGCCAGCCACCAACAGGCATACGGCGGCCAGAAGATAGACCCGGTTGCTCGAACGTCTGGGGGCATAAGTTGCCTGTGGTGCGCCGCGCTCCGATCGGGGCACGTCGTCCGCGGCCGGCTCATCCATCGCGTCCTGCGCGGCGATCGACGTTTCCACCGACCCAGGCGCGGAAGATTCCACCCGCGGCGGTGTGTCGAGCCGATCTGCGGCGACAGTCCGAGGCAGCTCGTCCGACCTGTCGAGCGCATCCAGCGTGCCCGACGTGCTCGACACGTCCGATGCCTTCGTCAACACCATCGGCATTGGCGCCTCGCCTGCATCGAGCAGCGCCCGAAACCCGGCGACGTCTTGCGGCCTGGCCTCGGGCCGCACCGACAAGGCAGCGTCGATCGCGCGCAAGAAGTTCTCGCTGTATTTGCCGGCTTGCGTCACAGCCAGCGGCTTCAGCGTATCGCTCACCACGCGCACCACCGATGCCGTGGGCGCCCGCCCGGTGATCGCGTAATGCACGACGCCTGCAAGCGCATACAGGTCGGTCCACGGCCCTTGCTGAAGTTCTCCGCCGTACTGTTCGATGGGCGCAAACCCGGGCTTGAGCACTGCGGTCAGCACCTGCGTCATGTCGCTGATCACGCGCCTTGCCGCGCCGAAGTCGAGCAGCACCGGCCCCGACGCTGTGAGCAAGATGTTGTCCGGTGAAATGTCCCGGTGATAGCACTGCTCGCGATGCAGCACGGCGAGCGCGTCGAGCAGCGGCTCGAGCCATGCGCGCAGCTGCGCTTCGGAAACGATGCCCCCGCCGTCCGCCAACGTTGCCTTGAGCGTCGGACCTTCGTAGAAGGGCATCGCCATGTAGGCGGTGCGGTTCGCCTCCCAGAACCTGAACACCTTCACCAGCGCCGGATGATCGAAGCGCGCCAGCAGCCGCGCCTCGTTGACGAAGCTCTTCAGGCCGGCGTCGAAGGTGCCGCGATGCCGGTCCGACCGCATCGACACTTCGAGCGACGGATTGGCCCGCACCGCCAGCGACGTCGGCATGTATTCCTTGATGGCCACGTGCCGCTCCAGGGCCGCATCCCATGCCAGATACACGATGCCGAAACCGCCTTCACCGATCGACCGGACGATGCGAAACCCTTCTATGAGCGTCCCGTCGGGCAACGCATGCTCTGCGAATTCGCCGAATTCGGCCCGTCCGGGGCCGGCTTCGCTGTCGGCGGCCCATTCGGCGGTACGCGGGACGCGCAGCGTTGCGGTGTCGCCTATGTCTGCCAATGCATCTGGCAATGCGTCCTCCGCGCGATCGACCTGCGGGGTCGACAACGGCGTGACGCACTTCATGCAGAACTTGGCGAGCGGCCGGTTCTGCGCGCCGCAGTGAGGGCATATCACGGCCATCGCATGACGCCTATCGGGCAATCGCACCCGGCAAATGCGATCGCAATGGCGATGGCGAGCCGGTTTGCAGCTGCGAGGTGGGCGTCGGTTTCGTCATGCGGGAAGTTTCGCAGTGCGCTGGCGAGGCGCCGCGTGCATATCTCACGCGAAGATACATAAGTTCACAATTCCGACGAACGGTGAAAAACGCAGGTTCAGTCTTTGGGATCGGTCAGGATCGACGCCGCTCGATAGGCAGAACGTCCCGCCGTCTTGGTATAGGCGACCAGCGTTTTCCATTGGCGCTCGCGGTCGTGCGGAGACAGATCGGCGCTCTGGTTGAGCAGTACCTGGCTCACTTCGAGCAGCGCGATGGCCGAGGTCAGGCAGAAATGAATCGCCGTGTCTTCCGGATCGGCTTCGTAGCGGGCCTGCTCCGATTGGAGCGCCATGGCCTGGTCTTTTTCATTCATCGACAAGAGCAGCGTCGGCCCGTAAAACGGCACCTCGCTGCGGTCCGGCGAAGCCGTGCCGATCACTTTGTCCAGTTCGGACAGCGCCCGCTCTATGCCCGCCAAACGGTCTTGTTTGCTTGTCATTCGAGTTCGTGCAGGAGGTTCGCGCGGGTATGGGTCATATGAGAAATGTGCCACCATTTCCTGGCGCTTCCTGAAGGTCGGCGCCCGGCGTGTACGTAGGCAACGCGCGGCGAGGTGGAAGCCACCTCAATCCGTAGCGCGGTGCGGCGCCGCCTAAAGTTCAGTTGCCAGCATCGCCGTCGAGGTTGCCATTGCCGGCGGAAAGTTCTGCCTTGGCGTCGGCGAGCTTCTGTTCAAGCCGTTTGCGCCGCGCCACTTCCGCCGCCAGCACCTTGCCGACGTCGCCCAGGTCGTCGACGCATTCCTGCACCTTGGCCTCGAGCGCTTCGTTTTTCTCGAGCGCCAGCGCCAAGTCACCTGTGAGCGCTTCGACCGGCACTTCCTGCTGAAGCACGGCGTTGGTCACGGCCAGTTCATTCACGCCGGAACTCAACTTGTCTTGCGTTTCTTGCGTTTGTGCCAGCGCCTGTTCAATGGGCGCGGAAGCGGGAGGCGACGAGGACAGATCGGACACGGCAGCTACTCGGTTGGATGCGGAAGCGGGAACCATACCGCGCCTTGGCGATGTCGTGCGCTTATTTGACGACAAGCCCTTTGAGCGCGGGGTCGGGCGGCGGTGCAGTGAGATTCATTTGCGTGAGCGTCTTCACCAGCAGCCGCGCGATCATCAGGTTGCGGTGCAGCTTGCTGTTGGCCGGCACGACGTACCAGGGTGCGTTCCGGGTCGACGTTGCGGCCAGCGCCCGGCTGTAGGCGCGCTGGTAGGCAGTCCATTTCTCGCGCACCGTGAGGTCGCCGGGGCTGAACTTCCATTGCTTGCCCGGGGTGTCGACGCGCGACTGCAGGCGCTCGCGCTGTTCGTCCTTGCCGATGTGCAGCATGCACTTGACGACGACGGTGCCGTTCTCGGTCAGCAGCCGCTCGAAGTCGTTGATCTGCGCATAACGCTTTCGGGTGGCATCCTTGTCGATCCACGCTTCGACCACCGGCACGAGCACGTCCTCGTAGTGGCTGCGGTTCCAGACCGCGAGCTCGCCATTGCGCGGCACGACCGCGTGGCATCGCCACAGAAAGTCGCGCGCCTTTTCTTCCTCGGTCGGCGCCTTGAATGCCGCGACGCGCACGCCGAGCGGCGTAGTGCGCGAAAACACCCAGCGGATCGTGCCGTCCTTACCGCTCGTGTCGGTGCCCTGCAGCACCAGCAGCACCTTGCGTTTGCCCTCCGCGTGCAGCAGGTTCTGCAGCACGTCGAGCTGCATGGCGAGCGCGTCGAGCTCCTTCTTTTGCGATTCGTCGCTGCCTTCGAGAAAAGGCGTGTCGTCGGGGTCGATGTCGGCCAGCTTGAACTTGTCGCCGACACGGTAAGTCTTGAAGCTCTTCATGAAGCGCTTTCTTCTTTTGTGAAAAAACTGACAGCGTAAGGGATGTGACCGCAGTATCGTCAAGCCGCTTCGTGTTCGCTTCGTGTTTGCTGTCAGGGAGAAAAATCATGGAACTGAAGTTCCGGCGTTTGCCTTTGCTCGCCCTTTCGCTCTGCGCGCTCGCTTCGACGGGCTGCCAGTTTCGCGGCGACGTTCGCCCGCTGTCGTCGGACATCGCCGCACCGCCGCGCTTTGTCGAGGCGACGCCGGCATGCCGTGCCGCCGGTGCGCGCTTCGCACTCGGCAAGGTCATCAACGGGCCGCTCCTCGAAGAAATCCGCCAGCGCGCCGATGCGCGCACGGCCCGCACCGTTCTTCAATCCGAGGTCACCGCGCAGCCGTTCGACGAAGGCCGTTTGAATGTCGATGTCGAGCCGAACGGCCGCATCGTCGGCACGCGCTGCGGCTAGTTTCACCGCCGCACCTCAAGCGTCGGCGTCGTCCACGCTGGCGCTCCACCGGTCGCCCCATCCACCGGAGGCATCGTCGAGCTGGCGCCGATCGCGCTTGGTCGGCCGGCCTTGTTCCAGGCTCAGGCCCGGCTCGGTCCCCATGCGCCGCAGCTCGCGCGCGTTGGCTTGTGCCGTCAGGCTGTCGGCCGTCTCTTCGTACAGTTGTTGCGCGATCGGTGCCGGGCCGCGCTGTGCGCTGATGCCGCGCACCTGAACCACGCGTGTGAGCGCGCCGAGCCGGATGCCGACGGTGTCACCGGCCTTCACTTCGCGCGAAGCCTTGGCGATGTCGCCATTCACCTGCACGCGGTTCTTGCCGATTTCTTCGGCAGCGAGTGACCGGGTCTTGAAGAAGCGCGCGGCCCAGAGCCACTTGTCGATGCGCAAACGATCCATCGTCATCCTTGTCTTTTCTTTTCCAGCGCCTTCAGCGGCAACCGCGCCCTGGCGTCCAGACCGACCACCCGGCCGCCTTGCACGCGATTGTCCAGCGTCAGGCTGCCGCCCAGCGCCAGCACGATTTCCCGACAGATCGTCAGACCCAGGCCCGACCCGCTGGCCGCATCGCCGGCCGAAAAAGGCTCGAACAAGCGTTGCCGCAGTTCGGCCGAGATGCCCGGCCCCGCATCGGCGACCGTCAACACGATATCGGCGGATTCGACGTGGACCCGCACGGCCAGCAAGCCGCCTTCCGGACTGTGCTTGATGGCGTTGTGCAGCAGGTTGCGCGCGAGTTCCTGCAGCATCCACAAATGCGCGTGCACAGTGGCCGGCGCGGTGTCGAGCTCGAACTCGAGCGCCTTGGCGGCGATCAGCGGCGACACGTCGATGGCGACTTGCCGCACCACTTGATCGAAAGCCAGCGTGGCCGACTCCGGTCGCTGCCGCAGTTGTTCGACCTTGGCGAGGGACAGCATCTGATTCGCCAGCAACGTGGCGCGCTCGACCGTCTGGTTGATTTCGTCGAGTGCCTGTGCGGCGTCGACATCGCCGCGGCGCGCCGACTGCACCTGCACCTTGAGCACCGCGAGCGGCGTGCGCAACTGATGCGCGCTGTCGCGCACGAAGCGCTTCTGGTGATCGAGCAGACGCTGCAGCCGGCCCATCACGCGCGTGGTCGCATCGATCAGCGGGCGCAATTCGCGCGGCGCATCGGGCGCGTGCACGGGCGACAGATCGTCGGCCGCGCGCGCCTCGATCGCCGCGCCGAGCTCGCGCACCGGCCGCGTCGCGCGCTGCACCACGAGCACCGTCACGCCGGCGATCACGCCGAGCAGCAGCAGCTGGCGCCACAGCGTGTCGACCAGGATCTTGCGCGCCAGCGTCTCGCGCAGTTCGAGCGTTTCGGCCACCTGCACCACCGCCATGCCGCGGCCGTGCTCGCTCGCCACGGGCTGCAGCAGCACGGCGACACGCACCGGCTCATCGCGAAACTCGGCATCGTAGAAATCGACCAGCGACGCATAGGCGCTCAGATCGGGAATGCGTCCGCGCCAGAACGGCAGGTCGGCAAAGCCCGACACCATTTCGCCATCGATGGCCGAGACCCGGTAGAAGAGCTTGCTCTTGTTGTCGGCCTCGAAAGCTTCGAGCGCGGAATAGGGCACCTTGGCGCGCAGCACCGAAAGCTCGTCGTAGCCCTCGACATCCAGCTGCTCGCCGATGGTCTTGGCCGAAGCCAGCAAGGTGCGGTCGTAAGCCGTCGTCGCCGCGGCCAGCGTCTGGCGGTACAGGCTCACCGAGTTGACGACAATGAACAGCGCCACGGGCACCAGAATGCCGAGGAGCAGCGTGGCCCGCAGTGAAAGCGAGGGGGACAGCGCGCGCGTCATGCCTCGCGCAAAAGATAGCCGAGCCCGCGCAGCGTCATCAGCAATGTACCGGTGCCGACGAGCTTCTTGCGCAGCCGGTACACCACGACCTCGATGGCTTCGTACTGCACGTTGGTTTCGCCGGGAAACACCAGCTCGAACAGGCGCTCCTTGGTCACTGCGTGGCCGGGCTTTTCCATCAGCACCTTGAGCAGGCTCAGTTCGCGAGGCGTCAGTTCGAGCACTTCGGCGCGGTGATAGATGGCGCCGCTCTCGGCTTCGTAGCGCAGCGCGCCCACCTGTTGCGGGTTGACGGCCGAATCGACGCCTGCGTTCTGGTGGCGCCGCCGCAGCGCGCGCAATCGCGCTTCGAGTTCGTCCAGGTCGAACGGCTTCGGCAGGTAGTCGTCGGCGCCGGCGTTCAGGCCGACGATGCGGTCGCCGACGGTGCCACGCGCAGTCAACAGCAGCACAGGCGTGCGCAGCCCGGCGGCGCGGGCCTGCGCCAGCACCTGCAGGCCATCGAGGTTCGGCAGGCTGAGATCGAGTGCCACCACGTCGGGTTCCAGCGCGCGCCACTGCGCCAGCGCCTGTGCGCCATCGCCGCAAATGCGAACGTCGATCTGCCGGCGCGCAAGGGCGCGCTGCAGCGTGGTCTGCATCGTGGGATTGTCTTCGACCAGCAGCAGTTTCATGCGTCGGGGTTTGGTGTTTTCCCCAATGTGACGGACAGCCAACTGACAGCGGGGCGCCGCATGATAGCGGTGTTCAGCGTTTACTCAGCTTCTGTTCAGGTTC
>JAQGMP010000481.1 GCA_028292285.1 Variovorax sp.
AACTAGAACCGAAATTTCAAAATGTCTATCGTAGAAGTCAAAGTCCCCCAGCTGTCCGAATCGGTGTCCGAAGCCACCATGCTCACCTGGAAGAAAAAAGCCGGTGATGTCATCGCAGTCGATGAAATCCTGATCGAAATCGAGACCGACAAGGTGGTGCTCGAAGTGCCGGCGCCTTCGGGCGGCGTGCTCATGGAAATCGTTCAGCCCGATGGCGCCACCGTCGTCGCGGAGCAATTGATCGCGAAGATCGACACCGAAGGCAAGGCCAGCGCCGCCGTTGCTGCGCCCGCCGCTGCACCCGCGCCCGCTCCAGCTGCTGCACCGGCACCCGCCGCTGCGGCAGCCGTCGCGACCGGCGGTTCGAAGTCCGACGTCGCCATGCCGGCCGCCGCCAAGCTGCTGGCCGACAACAACCTGAAGACCGGCGACGTGGCCGGCTCCGGCAAGGACGGCCGCGTGACCAAGGGTGACGTGCTCGGCGCAGTCGCGTCGGGCGCTACGACGGCGGCCACGGCCGCCAAGGCACCGGCCGCCGCGCCGGCTCCCGCAGCCAAACCGCTGCTGACGCAGGTCGCTTCGCCGACCGCCGCGCCGGATCTGGGCGATCGCCCGGAACAACGTGTGCCGATGAGCCGCCTGCGCGCCCGCATCGCCGAGCGCCTGCTGCAATCGCAGTCGACCAACGCCATCCTCACGACCTTCAACGAAGTCAACATGGCTCCGGTCATGGAGATGCGCAAGAAGTTCCAGGACGCCTTCCTGAAAGAGCACGGCGTCAAGATCGGCTTCATGAGCTTCTTCGTGAAGGCGGCGGTGCATGCGCTCAAGAAGTACCCTGTCATCAACGCGTCGGTCGACGGCAACGACATCCTGTACCACGGCTACTTCGACATCGGCATCGCCGTCGGTTCGCCGCGCGGCCTGGTGGTGCCGATCTTGCGCAACGCCGACCAGATGAGCTTTGCCGACATCGAAAAGAAGATCGCCGAATACGGCCAGAAGGCCAAGGACGGCAAGCTGGGCATCGAAGAAATGACCGGCGGCACCTTCTCGATCAGCAATGGCGGCACCTTCGGCTCGATGCTGTCGACGCCCATCATCAATCCGCCGCAGTCGGCCATCCTGGGCGTGCACGCGACCAAGGACCGCGCGGTGGTGGAGAACGGGCAGATCGTCATCCGTCCGATGAACTACCTCGCCATGAGCTACGACCACCGCATCATCGACGGCCGCGAAGCCGTGCTGGGCCTGGTCGCCATGAAGGAAGCGCTGGAAGATCCGTCGCGCCTCCTCTTCGACATCTAAGGCGAAGACACAGATGGCAAACAAACAATTCGACGTCATCGTGGTCGGTGGCGGCCCGGGCGGCTACATCGCCGCGATTCGTGCGGCGCAACTCGGTTTCAACACCGCGTGCGTCGACGAATGGAAGAACGCGAAGGGTGGCCCTGCGCTGGGCGGCACCTGCACCAACATCGGCTGCATTCCCTCGAAGGCGCTGCTGCAGTCGTCCGAGCATTACGAGCAGGCCGGCCACACCTTTGCGGACCATGGCATCAACGTGTCGGGCCTCTCGCTCGACATCGGCAAGATGATGGCCCGCAAGGACCAGGTGGTGAAGCAGAACAACGACGGCATCACCTACCTGTTCAAGAAGAACAAGATCACCTCGTTCCATGGCCGCGCGTCGTTCGTCAAGACGGATGAGACGGGCTACGAGCTCAAGGTCGTTGGCTCGGCTGGTGAAGAAGCGATCAGCGGCAAGCACATCATCGTGGCGACGGGCTCCAACGCCCGCGCGCTGCCGGGTACGCCGTTCGACGAAGAAAACATCCTCTCGAACGACGGTGCCTTGCGCGTCGGTGCCGTGCCGAAGAAGCTGGGCCTGATCGGCTCCGGCGTGATCGGCCTTGAAATGGGTTCGGTGTGGCGCCGCCTCGGTGCCGAAGTGACGGTGCTCGAAGCGTTGCCGATATTCCTCGGCGCGGTGGACGAGCAGATCGCCAAAGAAGCCAAGAAGGCGTTCGACAAGCAGGGCCTGAAGATCGAACTCGGCGTCAAGGTCGGCGAGATCAAGACCGGCAAGAAAGGCGTTTCTGTCGCCTGGACCAATGCCAAAGGCGAAGCGCAAACGCTCGATGTGGACAAGCTGATCGTCTCGATCGGCCGTGTGCCGAACACGATCGGCCTGAACGTGGAAGCGGTCGGCCTGAAGCTCGATGAGCGCGGTGCCATCGCCGTGGACGACGAGTGCAAGACCAATCTGCCGAACGTCTGGGCGATCGGCGACGTGGTGCGCGGCCCGATGCTGGCGCACAAGGCAGAAGAAGAAGGCGTCGCCGTAGCCGAGCGCATTGCAGGCCAGCACGGGCACGTCAACTTCAACACCGTGCCTTGGGTGATCTACACGCATCCGGAGATCGCGTGGGTCGGCCAGACCGAGCAGCAGCTCAAGGCCGAAGGTCGCGCTTACAAGGCCGGCACCTTTCCGTTTTTGGCGAACGGCCGCGCACGGGCGCTGGGCGACACCACCGGCATGGTCAAGTTCCTCGCGGACGCGACCACTGACGAGATTCTTGGCGTGCACATGGTCGGCCCGCAAGTGAGCGAGCTGATCTCCGAAGCCGTCGTCGCGATGGAGTTCAAGGCGAGCAGCGAAGACATTGCGCGCATCTGCCATGCGCATCCGTCGCTGTCTGAAGCCACCAAGGAAGCGGCGCTGGCGGTCGAAAAACGCACGCTGAACTTCTGATCTTTTGAGCGTCAAGCAGGCTTACGAGGCAGAGCTTGCCTCGCGCGGTTTCCAGAGCGACCCGGCGCAATTGCGCGCCGTGGAAGCGCTGGATCGCTGCGCCAACGAGTGGGCCGACTACAAGGCGCAACGCTCCAACGCGCTGAAGAAGCTTATCAACCGGCCGGAGATTCCGCGCGGCGTCTACATGTACGGCGGCGTCGGGCGCGGCAAGTCGTTCTTGATGGACTTGTTCTTCAACGCGGTGCCGCTGCGGCGCAAGACGCGCCTGCACTTTCACGAGTTCATGCGCGAAGTGCACCGCGAGCTGGCCGACCTGCAGGGCACGGTCAACCCGCTCGATGAACTCGGCCTGCGCATATCGAAGCGCTACAAGCTGATCTGCTTCGACGAGTTCCACGTCGCCGACATCACCGACGCGATGATCCTGCACCGGTTGTTGGCGGCGCTGTTCGAGAACGGCGTCGGCTTCGTCACCACCTCCAATTTCAAGCCGGACGATCTGTATCCGAACGGCCTGCACCGCGACCGCATCCTGCCGGCCATCGAACTGTTGAAGGACAAGCTGGAGGTCATCAGCGTCGACAACGG
>JAQGMP010000490.1 GCA_028292285.1 Variovorax sp.
TTGCGCGAGGCTGGCTTCTCCAACGAAGAGATTGCCGCGCTCATCGAGGCCGATGCGGTTTTCACAGCCGATCCGGCAAAGGAGAAGAGCCTTGAACTTTGACTATTCCGAAGACCAGATCGCCATCCGCGACGCGGTCGTGCGCAGCTGCAAGCCGTTCACCGAAGACTATTGGCTCGCCCGTGATTCGGACGGCGTGTTCCCGCACGATTTCTACGCCGCCATGGCAAAGGCGGGCTGGCTGGGCATCGCCATTCCGGAAGCGTACGGCGGCTCTGGGCTGGGAGTAACCGAAGCTGCATTGCTGATGCAGACCGTGGCGGAGACTGGTGCCTGCATGTCCGGCTGCGCCACTTTCCACATCAATCTTTTCGGCCTCATGCCCATCGTGGTGTTCGGCAGCGAAGCGCAAAAGCAGCGGTGGCTGCCGCCCGCGATTCGCGGCGAGGTCAAGTCGTGCTTCGGCGTCACCGAGCCGAACACCGGGCTCAACACCACGCAGCTCAAGACGCGTGCGGTGCTGAAGGGCGACCGCTATGTCGTGCATGGCCAGAAGGTGTGGATTTCGACCGCGCAGGTCGCCAGCAAGATCCTGTTGCTGGCACGCACCACGCCCATCGAGGAGTGCAAAAGCCATTCGCACGGGCTGACGCTGTTCTATACCGACGTCGATCGCAGCAAGATCAGCGTGCGCCTGATCGAGAAGATGGGCCGCAAGGCGGTGGATTCCAACGAACTTTTCATCGACGGGCTTGAGATCCCAGTGGAAGACCGGATCGGCGAAGAGGGCAAGGGCTTCAAGTACATCCTTCATGGCATGAATCCGGAGCGCGTGCTGCTGGGTGCGGAGGCCATCGGCATCGGGCGCGTGGCCTTGCGCAAGGCTGCGGCCTACGCGGCGGAGCGCGTCGTCTTCGACCGGCCCATCGGCAAGAACCAGGGCATCCAGCACCCCCTCGCGCAGAACTGGATGGAACTGGAAGCGGCCAATCTCATGATGCTTAAGGCCGCCGCGCTGTATGACGCGGGCAAGGAGTGCGGCGCCGAAGCAAACGCCGCGAAGTACCTGGGCGCCGAGGCCGGCTACCACGCCTGCGAGCGGGCGATTCTCACGCACGGCGGCTTCGGCTATGCCAGGGAATACCACGTCGAGCGCTATCTGCGCGAAGTGATGATCGCGCGCATCGCGCCCGTCAGCCGCGAAATGATTCTGTCGTACATCGCCGAGCGCGTGCTCCACCAGCCCAAGTCGTACTAGCCGGAACGCAGGCGGCCGCACGACAGAACACACACCAACAATCCACAAACCGGAGACATCCCATGCAACCTTTGAATCTCTTTCGCAGGGCCGCAAGATCGGGGCCGGTGGCCGCTGCATGCGCAGCATTAGGCGCGTTCGCCGCGCTGACATGCATCACTGCGCACGCAGATGGATGGCCCACACGCGCGGTGCGCATCATCGTGCCGGCGGCGCCGGGCGGCAGCTCTGATCCATTGGCGCGCATCGTCGCGGAAGAACTCGGCCAGAAGCTGCATCAGTCGTTCATTGTCGAGAATCGCCCCGGAGCGAACGGAAACGTCGGCGCCGCCATGGTCGCGAAGGCCGAGCCCGACGGCAACACGCTTTTGCTGTCCTGGACCGGCACGCTCGTCTCGGCCGTCACGATGTACAACTCGAAGCCGTTCAATCCGCAAAAGGATTTCGAGCCGATCGTGCTGATCGGCTCGATCCCGAATGTCGTCACGGTGAGTGGCTTGCTGCCCGTCAAGAACGTGGCTGAACTGACCGCCTACGCGAAAGAGCATCCCAACACGCTGAACTTCGGATCGACTGGCAGCGGCAGTTCCTGGCACCTGTCGGGCGAGCTCTACAAAAAGACGTTCGGTGTCGACATGGTGCACGTGCCTTACACATCGCCTTCGGCCGTACTCACCGACCTCGTGAGCAACCGGCTGCAGGTCTCGTTTCCAGGTGCGACGGCCGTGGCGCCCCTCGTGAAGGACGGCAAGCTGCGCGCGCTGGCCGTCATGGCGGACAAACGCTCGGAAGTTTTGCCCGATACGCCCACGACCAAAGAGCTGGGTTACCCCAAACTCGAATCGGCCACCTGGATCGCGCTGCTGGCGCCCAAGGGCACATCGCCCGAGGTCGTCAACAAGGTCAACAGCGTCGTCAATGCGGCGCTGGCCGACCCCGCTTTTCGGCAGCGTCTTGTCGTCATGGGCTACACGCCGCTCGGCGGCACCGGGGCTCAATTCGCAAGCTACATGGACAGCGAAATCGTCAAGTGGAGCGAGATCGTGAAGTTCTCGGGAGCCAAGATTGATTGAGGTATCGGTCGAACAACGCGGGTCGGTCCGCTGGATCACCATCGACCGCGAAAGCCGCCGCAACGCATTGAACGCTTCTGTCGTCGAATCGATCGGCCGCGCCATCGACGAGGCGGCCGATGTCGAAGGCTGTCGCGCCATCGTATTGACCGGCAGCGGCGACCGTGCTTTTTGCGCGGGCGCCGATCTGCAGAAGAGCGTCGAAGGCTTTGCCTTCGCGATCGACCATGCGCGTCCGACGCACTACCTGGTCACCCTGTTCCGACAGATGCAGGCGTGCCGCCTGCCGATCATCGCGAGGGTCAATGGCCATGCGATGGCGGGCGGGTTCGGACTCGTCTGCGCCTGCGACATGGCCGTGGCCACCGACGATGCGCTGTTCGGCACGCCCGAGACCAAGATCGGCCTCATCCCCATGATGATCCTGCCCGGCATGATGCGCGTGGTGCCCCAGCGAAAGCTGCTGGAGATGTGCATCACGGGCGAGCCTTTCACCGCCGCCGAGGCGCTCGCCCTCGGCATCGTCAACTACGTGACCGGACGCGCAGGCCTCGACGCGAAGCTCGACTGGCTGCTGAGCCGCATCGTCGACAAGTCCCCCACCGCGATCCGGATCGGCAAGCAGGCCTTCCATGCCATGCGCGACATGAGCATGTCCGACGCACTTGAATACGCGCAGGTGATGGTGCCTTCGATGGCCAGCACCCAGGACGCCAAGGAGGGCCTGGCTGCCTTCCAGGAAAAACGGGCGCCGTCCTGGACGGGCAACTGAGCGCGAATACCGCTGTGCCGCATCCACCTTGCGTCGGTGTTGCCGATGCGATTGGCAGACGGCACGCCGTCCGCGCCTTCCTGCAAGATCCGGTGGAGGCCGGTGTTGTCAGGCAGCTGTTGGCGGACGCCTGCCGGTCGCCGTCCGGCGGCAACCTGCAGCCCTGGCGGATACACGCCGTGGTCGGTCCGGCCACGCAG
>JAQGMP010000495.1 GCA_028292285.1 Variovorax sp.
CGAGGTGCACGTGTATGCGTGCGGCCACGGCTTCAACTGCGAGCAGCGCGGCTCGTACAACGCCGAAGCCGCCAAGCTCGCGAAAGAACGCACGCTGGCGTTCTTCGCGAAGCATCTGGCCTGAACCCTTCAGCGCCTGGACCTGGCCGTGCTGCGCGTCCCGATGCGCGTCTCCAGAAAATCGAGAAACGCCCGCAGCGCCGCGCTGTTGTGGCGTCGCTGCAAATACGCGGCCGACAGCCACATGTCGTCCCGCACGAATTCCTCCAGCGCCGGTTCCAGTTCGCCATGGTCGAGGTGCGGCTGGATGATGAGCGCCGGCAGGTAGGTCACGCCGAATCCCTGCATCGCGACCTGGATGAGCGGGCCGGCCTCGGTCGCGTCCATGCGTGTTTTGAGCGGTACGTCGAGGGGCTTGCCGTCGACCTGAAAGCGCCAGTGCGGGTGCAGTCCGAGGCGCGAATGGGTGAGCGCGTCGTGCTTCGTCAACTCTGAAGGATGCGTCGGTTTGCCGTGCTTCTTCCAGTAGCGCGGCGAGGCGCACAGCACCAGCTTCATCAGCATGAGCCGGCGCACGATGAGGTTGTCGTCTTCGATCGGGCCGAAGCGCAGCGCCACGTCGATGGCTTCTTCGGCCATGTCGACAGTGCGATTGCTCAGATGCAGGCTGATGCTGACGTCCGGGTAATAGCCCATGAACTGGCCGATGAGCTTGGGCAGGTCGCCTTGGCCCATGCCGTGCGGGGCCGAAACACGCAGCCGGCCGCGCGGTTTGCTGGCGTGCTCCTGCAGCTCTGCCGTCGTCAGCGCCACCATTTCCATGACCGGCTTGCTGCGCTCGAGCAGCAACTGGCCCGCATCGGTGAGGCTGACCGATCGCGTCGAGCGATTGAGCAGGCGGACGCCGAAGCGCGTTTCAAGCTCGGCCACGTACTTGCTCACCGTCGCCTTCGACATGTCGAGCGCGATCGCGGCGCGTGAAAAGCTGCCGCGCGCAGCCACTTCATGGAAGGTTTTGATGAGGTCGAAGCTGTCCATTGAGGGGTCCGAAGAGAGCTGATTGTTTCCAGAGCGCGAACGCCGAGGTTCATTTTCTGAGGGTTTTCCCTGCCATTCTCGGCGCAAACTTCATCTCACAGACCAGCCCACCAGTTGATCTGGGTGAACAGGGCCCCGAGCGAGGCGGTCGATTCCAAAGCAGGAATCGGCTCCCACCCAAGACCGGTTCGAAATCATCCAAACCGTTGAAAGAAATGAAATGAAGACCTCGAAAATCATCGCTGCCGCCGCACTCACTTTGTTCGCCGCTGCCGGCGCTCAAGCCGAAACCTACGAAGGCGTGCATGCGCCGACCTCGATCGCCAGCCGCGCCGAAGTGCAAGCCCAGGCCGTGACGGCCGCGCACAGCGCCGACCCGTTTGCCGAAGGCGCCAACTCCGGCGTGCAGGTGATCGCTTCGACCGCTGACCGCTCTGTCGTTCGCTCGGAGGCTGTCGCCAGCGCACACAACCCGCTGCAGAGCCTGGACCGCCGTGCGTTCTACCGTGACCAGGTGCCAGCCCAGTACCGCAAGGCCAAGGTGTCTTTCACCCGCCAAGCCGCCCTGTAATCGGCGAGCCAGTCCGTAAAGCCGGCCCTGTGAATTCAGGGCCGGCTTTTTTCATGGGCGCAATTCTCAAGGTCGTGATTCAGCGCGCGCTGCGCGTCAGGTAGCGCTTGCGCCAGAAGACGAGCATGAGCACCACGGCGACCACCAGCATCGAGCCCATCGCGACCCAGAAACCGTCGGCCTTGTGCACCAGCGGGATGAACTCGAAGTTCATGCCGAAGATGCCGGCGATCAAGTTGAGCGGCAGGAACACCGCGGTCAGCACCGTGAGCACCCGCATGATGTCGTTGGTGCGGTGGCTCTGGATGCTGAAGTGCATCTGCACCGCTGTTTCGGCGTTCTGTTCGAGCCGCCGCACGTGGTTGACCACGCGTTCGATGTGCTCCAGCGCATCGCGGCTGCGCACCATCAGCAGTTCGCGCTCGCGTTGTTCGGGCTTTGTTTTCGGCTCGGGCAGCGTCTCTTGCGAATCGATCCAGTCTTGAACCGCGGAGCGCTGGTCTTCGCAGATGTCGCCGAGATGGCGCAGCGACTGACGTGCCTCCATCAGCGCGCCCCAGTTGGTAAAGCGGCTCTTCGGCTCGATGAGTTCGGCTTGCCAATGATCGAGCTGGGTCGTGAGTTCGCGCCGCAGATCGAGGTAGCCGTCGACGATGTGATTGACGATGCGAAGCATCAGGTCGGCCGGGCTGGTCGGCATGCGGGCGCTGACGGCGCGCGCATCGAGCGCGGGATCGGCGCTGTGCACACCGTTCGCTCCGGTCGCGCCGTCTGACGCAGCGGCCAGCAACTTGGCTGCATAGGCGTCGCGCACGGCGGCGTCGAAGGGATGAACCGACAGCAGCACGCGATCGAAGACTGCGAAGCCGACCGGCCGCGTGTCGATGCGCCGCAGCACCGGCGGGCCGCCGCGCGCGACGGACGCAGCACGCGCTGTCCCCGCGTCGGCCTTAGCCGTTGCTTCGGGCATGGAACCGTCGCGAGCGGCCAATCGACGGAACACGAGCACGTCGTACAGCGACGTGTAGTCGTAGTGCGACGGCAACTGATCGTTGAGCAGATCGGCAACGTGCAAATCGACCAACTGGGTGCCGCACACCGCCTGAAGAATCCCCTGCACCGCGACCAGCGCGGCACGGAACTCGTCCCGCGTGAGCGAAAGCCACAGGTAGCTGTCGTCACCGCAGGCACCGGGCGCGGCGAGTGGCGCCAGCGCGTTGTGCTCTT
>JAQGMP010000182.1 GCA_028292285.1 Variovorax sp.
TGCGCGTGTTCATCTCGATGAAGAAGAACTCGCGCGTCGCGTCGTCGTACAGGTATTCGAGCGTGCCCGCGCCGCGGTAGGCGACGGCATTGGCCAGCTTCAGCGCCGATGCGCACAGGGCTTCGCGCGTGGCTTGGTCGATGGCCGCCGAGGGCGCTTCTTCCCACACCTTCTGGCGCCGCCGCTGCAGCGAGCATTCGCGCTCGAAGCAGTGCACCACGCGCTGGCCGTCGCCGAGAATCTGCACCTCGATGTGGCGCGCTTGGCGAATGAAGCGCTCCAGGTACACCTCGCCGTTGCCGAAGGCGGCCTGCGCTTCGGCCGTGGCGGTGGCGAACTGCTGGCGCAACTCGTTCGCGTCATTCGCGACGCGAATGCAGCGCCCGCCACCGCCGGCCGACGCCTTGATCATGATCGTGTAGCCGATGTCCTTCGCCAGCTCGATCGCGGCGTCCGCATCGGTCACCACGCCCACGCTGCCGGGGACGGTCGGCACGCCCGCCTTCATCGCCGCGGCGCGCGCGGCGGCCTTGTTGCCCATGGTGCGGATCGCGTGCGGCGTCGGGCCGACGAACACGAGGCCGGCTTGTTCGACACGTTCGGCGAAGTCGGCGTTTTCCGAGAGAAAGCCGTAGCCGGGATGCACCGCACCCGCGCCGCTGTCGGCCGCGGCCTGCATCACGACGTCGACGTTCAGGTAGCTCTTGATGGCATGGGCCGGGCCGATGCGCACGGCCTCGTCGGCCATCTGCACGTGGAGGGCGGTCGCGTCGGCATCGCTGTAGACGGCGACCGTCTTGATGCCCAGTTCTTGCGCGGCCCGGATGATCCGCACAGCGATCTCGCCGCGATTGGCGATCAGCAGTTTGTCGAAAGCAGGCTTGACCGATGCGGCGTTCATGTCGGCGCCTTGGTCAGTCCGCTTCGATGATCGCCAGCACCTGGCCCGGGTCGACCGGGTCGCCGTTTTCGATGGCGTAGTTCTTCAGCGTGCCGGCGACTTCGGACGTGACTTCGCTGAACTGCTTCATCACCTCGACCAAGCCGAGCACATCGCCGATCGAGACCGCGTCCCCGGGTGCTTTGTAGGGCGGCGCGTCGGGCGAGGACTGGCGATAGAAGGTGCCTGGCAACGGGCTCAGGACTTGGTGGGAAACGGACATCGGTGACTCCTGGGGAACTGAAACTCAGACCAATGCCAACTCGGCAATGCCTGCAACGCGAATGTTTTTCTCGGCCAGCAGGCTTCGCGTGGCGCGCACCAGCGCGAGGGCGCCGGGCGTGTCGCTGTGGATGCAGACCGAATCGAAGTCGATTGCAAGATCCTGACCATCGACCGTGCGCACCAGGCCTTCTTCGCAAGCGCGAATCACTTTCCGTGCCACGGTGTCGGGGTCGAGCGCACCGACGTGGCGGGTGAACACGATGGAGCCGCTCATGTCGTAGTCGCGGTCGGCGTAGAACTCGCGCACCACCGGCTGGCCCATTTCGCGTGCGACGCGATAGGTGATCGACGCTTCCATGCAGAACAGGTACAGCTTGGGTTCGATGATCTGCAGGGCGGTGACCAGCGCGACCGACAGCGCCTCGTCGCGCGCTGCATGCATGTAGAGCGCGCCGTGCGGTTTGATGTGCTGCAAGGTCATACCGGCAAGGCGTGCGAATTCGCGCAATGCGCCGAGCTGGTAGACCATGTCGTTGACCAACTCGTCGGCCGGCGCGTTGACATGGCGTCGCCCGAATCCGACGAGATCGCGAAAGCCCGGATGCGCGCCGATGCCGACGCCGTTTTGCCGGGCCAGCAGCACCATCTTGCGCATGATGTTCGGGTCGCCCGCATGGAAGCCGGTCGCGATGTTGGCCGAACTCACCAGCGGCATCAACTGCTCGTCGACGCCGTCACCGATGGTCCATGGGCCGAATCCTTCACCCATGTCGGAGTTCAGATCGATGAGCTTTTTCACTTGCGTTCGCCTTCGGTTCGGTGGGCACCTCCACCGGATGGGATGCAGTGCGAGACGGAGATTAGTCAGCGGGCCGCAGGACGGAAAGCATTGTTTTCAGACAATGCGATATCTAAAAAACAGATGCGCAAGCGGCGTGCATTCGGCGCTACCCTTGGGCGGATGCGGCTGTGGGCTATCTGAATTTCGCGTCGAGGTGGTGTCGCTGCAGCCTGTTCCCCACTTGCGCTACACCTTGCAAGGTCAAGCATGTCTCTCACGCTTCGTCAGCTCAGGTATTTTTCGGCCGTCGCCGAGGTCGGCCGCATCTCGCATGCGGCGCTGCAGCTCAACATCTCGCAGTCGGCCGTCACCACAGCGATTCGCGAGCTCGAGGAGTTGGTCGGGCAACAGCTTTTCGAGCGGCAGCCGCACGGCGTTGAACTGACGAAAGCGGGCAGGCGGTTTCTGGGCCATGCCTACGCCGTGCTCGCTGCGGCGGACGAAGCCGAACGCATGCCGCACGACGGCGCCCAGGTCGAGGGCTCGCTCACGGTCGCGGCCAGCTACACCGTGCTGGGCTATTTTTTGCCGCACCATCTGCAGCGCTTTGCGCAGCTGCATCCGCAGATCAACGTCAAGGTGCACGAAGTCGCGCGTGAAGCCATCGAAGAAGGTTTGATCACGCAGCGTTACGACATGGGCGTGTTGCTGACGTCGAACGTGGTGCTGAGCGAGCTTTCGCTGGAGACTTTCTTCGGATCGCAGCGACGGCTCTGGGTGCCGGCCAAGCATCCGCTGCTCGACAAGGCCGAGGTCACGCTCACCGACCTGGTGGCCGAGCCGTACATCATGCTCACCGTCGACGAGGCGGCCGCGACCACGCTCAAGTATTGGAGCAAGACGCCGCATCAGCCGACCGTGCGCATGCGCACGAGCTCCGTCGAAGCGGTGCGCAGCACCGTCGCCAACGGCCTGGGCGTGACCATTCTGTCGGACATGGTCTATCGCCCCTGGTCGCTCGAAGGCAAACGCATCGAGACCATCAACCTGCGCGACCCGGTGCCGACGATGAACATCGGGCTGGGGTGGAAGCAGGGGACCGAGTTCACGCCGGCGATGACGGCGTTCAGGGATTACTTCAGGCAGTTGTTTCAGGACCCGACTTCGGTGCGGGCGGGGCGGGGGCGGCTTTGAATCGAGCACGTCGCGATGATTGCCGCGACGAGTGCCACAACAAATGCCGCGATGAATGTCGCGACAGGGGCTGCTTCGGATCGGCAAACACGAACGCTGTCAATGCGCTGACTGCAACCCCTTCGCACTGGCCAGCAGTCGAGAAGAATCGCGCGCGGGCGGCAAACCAAAAGCCCGTGCGTATTCGCGACTGAACTGGCTCGGACTTTCATAGCCCACGTCGAGCGCGGCCGAGGTGACGTTTCTGCCGCCCGTGACCAGAAGCTTGCGTGCCTGGAGCAGTCGAATGCGTTTTTGGTACTGCACCGGGCTCAATGCAGTCACCGCCTTGAAGTGACGGTGAAACGCCGACACGCTCATCGCCGCCTTGTCGGCCAGGTCCTCGACACGCAGCTGCAACGCGAAGTCGCGCCGTATCCACTGGATGGCGAGGCTCACCCGCGCCATCGCGGAGTCGGGTGATGCGATGTCGCGCAGCATGCCGCCGTGCGGTCCCTGCAGCACGCGATAGAGGATCTCTCTTTCGTACGCCGGCGCCAGTGCCGCAATGTCCGAAGGCCGTTCCGTCAAGCGCAGCATGCGGACCCAGGCATCCATCAGTTCGGAGGTGACTTTGGCAACCGAGAATCCGGCAGCAGGCCGCTCGCCCGGTTTGTCATTCCCGGCAGCTTCAGGCAAGTCTTGAAGCAAGGCGGCCAGGATGCCCGGCTCCAATGTCAGGGCCACCGCGAGGTACGGCTCGCCGGTGGATGCCGGCCGTACCGTACCAACCGCTGGCAGGTCGATCGACATGACGAAGTAGGTGGCAGGGTCGTAATGCAGCGTCTGTTCGCCCACCGTGATCGATTTGCTCCCTCGAAGAATCAGATTGACCATCGGCTCGTAGACGGCGCTCAGCTCGTGCTCGGGGATCTTGCCCTGCACCATGGCGACCCGCGGTATGCCGGTTTCAGTCAGGCGGTTTTGCGCTTTCGAGGCCAGCGCCCGCAGTTCTCTGAGTTGTTCTTCCATGCGGTACATCAGATCGCAAGGCAGCCGATGCCGCAAGCACCCAGGCAGGATCGTGCAGGTTTGCGGCAGTAACGGGCAGGCCGCCGAACGATGCGCGGCCTATCGTTCATGCATCACTTACCCAACGGAAGAAATCACATGAGCATCGTCATCATCACCGGCGCAAGCCGAGGCATCGGGGCCGCCACCGCACTGCAGGTCGCAAAGCGCGGCATGGGCGTCATCGTGACCTACAACAGCCATGCGGCAGGCGCCGAGGCGGTCGTTCGCGGCATCGAAGCCGAGGGCGGCAAAGCGGTCGCGATCGAGCTCAATGTCGCCAAGGTGGCGACCTTTCCTGCCTTTGCGAAAGCGGTCGCCGCCGCGTTGAAGTCGACCTGGGGCCGTGACCGGTTCGACGCGTTGGTCAACAACGCGGGTTACGGCCTCTTCAACCCGATCGAGAACGTCACCGAAGCCGAGTTCGACGGCCTGTTGAACGTGCACCTGAAGGGCCCGTTTTTCCTGACGCAGGCGTTGCTGCCGTTGATGGCCGACGACGGCCACATCGTCAACGTGACCAGTGCGACCACGCGCGTGGCGACAGCGGGGGTTGCGCCTTACGCGGCATTCAAGGGCGGACTGGAAGTGCTGACGCGCTACATGGCCAAGGAATTCGGCGAGCGCCGCATTCGCGCCAACTCGATCGCACCCGGCGCCATTCGCACGGAGCTCGGCGGCGGCCTGAACGATGCTTTCGAAGCCATCCTCGCCAAACAGACCGCGCTGGGCCGCGTCGGCGAGCCGGACGACGTGGGCCGCGCGATTGCCAATCTGCTGTCCCCGGACAGCGGCTGGATCAACGCGCAGAACATCGAAGTCGCCGGCGGGTACAACATCTGAACGGACAGCACCATGCTCGATCACATCTTTCTCTCGGTCAGCAATACCGATCGCTCCATCGCTTTTTACACCGCCGCACTCGCGCCGCTGGGCATCGCCCACAAGCATGACTACGCCGGCAAGGATGGACCGCCAGGACATCCCGATCTGAAGGGCTTCGGCGCCGACGGACGCGTGTTTTTCTGGTTGCGTGAAGGCCTTGCCGAAGGTCGTGCCGTGCACGTCGGCTTCGTCGCGACGGGCACCGCTCAAGTGGATGCTGCCCACGCTGCGGCCATCGCCGCGGGCGCCACCGACAACGGCGCGCCGGGTGCCCGTTTGCACTATGACCCGCGCTACTACGCGGCCAACGTGCTGGACCCGGATGGCTACAGCCTGGAGTTCGTCTACAAGAGCTGGCAGCGGGCGGAGCAGTGAACGCGCTTTTTCATTGCTTGCAAACATTGTCTGACCACACATCGGCGATGTGCGGAAAGCCGACCGGCCGCTGATTGCCCATCAGCAATTCCATCACCCGAGGCGGCGTCAGTGGCAGTTCGTAGACGCCGCGGCCGGTAGCCCGCGAAACCGCGCACGCAATCGCAGCAGGCACATTAAGAATCGGCACCTCACCCGCCCCCTTGGTGCCCAACGGCCCGATCGAGGGCGCGCCTTCATACAGAAAAATATCCACAGGCAACACGTCCTGCGCAAGCGGCACACGAAACGATTCGAGCCCCGTTTGAAGCACCGCGCCGTCGGCACCGATGGTGATCTCTTCATGCAGCGCATACCCCAGCCCCTGCACCACACCGCCCTGGATCTGCCCGTGCACCGCACGCGGATTGAGTGCGCGGCCGACGTCCTGCACGACGGTGTAGCTCAGCACTTCGACCTGTCCGGTGTCGGGGTCGACCGCCACTTCGCAGTCGTGCACCGCGAACACGGGGATGTCGATGGCGTCGATGAAGTGGCCCGATGCGCAGCCCGGCATGGCGGCCACGCCGGGTTTGGTAAAGGCGCCGTTGCCGGCGAGCGGGCCGACCAGTTTGTGGGCTTGTTCGACGACCTTGGAGATGGTCGTGCCCGATCCTTTGACGCCGACGATTTCGACACGGCCTTCGCGCAGCACCAGGTCTTCGACCGACGCTTCGAGCATGCCCGATGCAATGGTGAGCAGCTTCTTGCGCACGTCGACGCTGGCGGCCAGGCTGGCCGCGCCGAGCGACACCGTGGTGCGGCCACCGCCGACGCCCAGGTCGAAGCCGGCCGCGTCGGTATCGGCCGCGCGCACGATGACGTCTTGCGGACGCAGGCCCAACGTATCGGCGACGATTTGCGGCAGCGACTGCATCATCGAGCCCGAGCCGATCTCGACGCCCGATGTCACCAGCGTCGCACTGCCATCGGCGTTGAGGTTGACGGTCGCAGCCGAGGGCCCGACGAAGATGAACCAGGTGCCCACCACGGTGGCGCGGCCGTAGAGGCGGCCATCGGGCAGACGGGCCAGACCAGCCAGCGGC
>JAQGMP010000497.1 GCA_028292285.1 Variovorax sp.
AAGAGCAAGGCCCGCATGCTGGACGAGAACACGAACACAGTCACCTTCGCCGACGTTGCAGGCTGCGACGAAGCCAAGGAAGAAGTGAAGGAAGTCGTCGACTTCCTGAAAGACCCGGCACGGTTCCAGAAACTCGGTGGCCGCATTCCACGCGGCTTGTTGCTGGTCGGTCCTCCGGGGACCGGCAAGACGCTGTTGGCCAAGTCGATTGCGGGCGAAGCCAAGGTCCCGTTCTTCTCGATCTCCGGTTCGGACTTTGTTGAAATGTTCGTCGGTGTGGGCGCGGCCCGCGTTCGCGACATGTTCGAAAACGCCAAGAAAAACGCGCCTTGCATCATCTTCATCGATGAAATCGACGCGGTCGGTCGTCAGCGCGGCGCTGGCCTCGGCGGCGGCAACGATGAGCGCGAACAAACCTTGAACCAGATGCTGGTCGAGATGGACGGCTTCGAAACCAACCTCGGCGTGATCGTCGTGGCGGCGACCAACCGTCCTGACATCCTGGATGCTGCTTTGCTGCGCCCGGGTCGCTTCGACCGTCAGGTTTACGTGACGCTGCCGGACATCCGCGGCCGCGAGCAGATTCTTGCCGTGCACATGCGCAAGGTGCCGCTCGGCCAAGACGTGAATCCGAACGTCATCGCACGCGGCACGCCCGGCATGTCGGGCGCCGACTTGGCCAATCTCTGCAACGAAGCCGCCTTGATGGCCGCCCGCCGCAATGCGCGCGTGGTCGAAATGCAGGACTTCGAAAAGGCCAAAGACAAGATCTTCATGGGCCCCGAGCGCAAGAGCATGGTCATGCCCGAAGAAGAACGCCGCAACACGGCGTACCACGAGTCGGGCCACGCGCTTCTCGGCAAACTCTTGCCCAAGTGCGATCCGGTGCACAAGGTCACCATCATTCCGCGTGGCCGTGCCCTGGGCGTGACCATGAGCCTGCCGGCGCAAGACCGCTATAGCTACGACCGAGAGTACATGCTGAATCAGATCAGCATGCTGTTCGGTGGCCGCATCGCCGAAGAAGTGTTCATGCACCAGATGACCACTGGCGCCAGCAACGACTTCGAGCGCGCGACGCAAATCGCACGCGACATGGTCACCCGCTATGGCATGACCGAATCGCTTGGCCCGATGGTCTACGCCGAGAACGAAGGCGAAGTCTTTTTGGGCCGTTCGGTCACCAAGACGACCAACATGAGCGAGCAGACCATGGAAAAGGTCGACGCCGAGGTGCGCCGCATCATCGACGACCAGTACGCCATGGCGCGCCGGCTGATCGAAGAAAACAGCGACAAGATGCACGCGATGGCCAAGGCCTTGCTCGAATGGGAAACCATCGATACCGAGCAGCTCGATGACATCATGGCCGGCAAGGCGCCGCGCCCACCGAAGGACTGGACGCCACGCGTGCCGCCTTCGGGCAGTGGCGGCGGCAGCGGCGGCGCGCCGACGGTTCAACCCGATCCGGCGCCGACCGCGGCCTGAGGTGGAATTCGCAGCAGCGATCGACGGGGCCTCTGGCCCCGTTTTTTATGGAGCGCGCAGATGACGGTGGCGCCAATCGGGCGGTCGGTACGGTTCTGGCACACGGCACGCTTCGAGATCGACCTCACGCAGCCGCGCGTGATGGGCATCGTCAACGTCACGCCCGATTCGTTCTCCGATGGCGGCGAACATGCATCGCACGAAGCCGCCGTACGCCACTGCCGGCAATTGGTCGACGAGGGCGCCGACATTCTCGACATCGGCGGCGAATCGACGCGGCCCGGCAGCCCCGCGGTAGCCTTGCAACAGGAGCTTGACCGCGTTTTGCCGGTGCTGCGCGAGGCGGTGAAGCTCGGCGTGCCGATATCGATCGACACTTACAAACCCGAGGTGATGCGCGCCGCGCTCGAACTGGGCGTCGACATCGTCAACGACGTGTGGGCGCTGCGCCAGCCCGGAGCGCTGGAGGTGATGGCCGAGCATCCGTCGTGTGGTGTGTGCCTGATGCACATGCACCGCGATCCGCAGACCATGCAGGCGACTCCGATGGCCGGTGACGTCGTGGCGCCGGTGATGGCGCTTTGGGCGCAACAGGCAAAGGCATTGAGAGCGATGGCGGTGGAAGCCGATCGCATCGTGCTAGATCCGGGCATCGGCTTCGGCAAGACTGTGCCGCAGAATTTTTCTTTGTTGGCGCGTCAGCGCGAGTTGAATGCGGCGGGCTACCCGCTGCTCGTGGGATGGTCACGCAAATCGTCGCTGGGCGCCGTCACGGGCATCGAATCGGCGGGTGAGCGGATGGTGCCGAGCGTCGCTGCCGCGGTGTTGGCCGCGGAGCGCGGCGCGTCGATCCTCCGCGTGCATGATGTGCGCGAAACCGTCGCGGCACTTGCCGTCTGGCGCGCCATGAAGGCAGAACAACAACAAGGACAGGAGCAATCGACATGACCAGAAAATACTTCGGAACCGACGGTATTCGCGGCACGGTCGGCCAGCCGCCGATCACGCCCGATTTCGTCTTGCGGTTGGCGCACGCGGTCGGCCGCGTGCTCAAGAAAACCGAAGCGCGCCCACGGGTGCTCATCGGCAAGGACACACGGATTTCAGGCTACATGCTCGAGTCGGCGCTCGAGTCGGGCTTCAATTCGGCAGGTGTCGATGTCGTGCTCCTGGGGCCGTTGCCAACGCCTGGCGTGGCCTACCTGACGCGCGCACAGCGCGCCAGCCTGGGTGTGGTGATCAGCGCCAGCCACAACGCCTTTCCCGACAACGGCATCAAATTTTTCAGTGCGCAAGGCACCAAGCTGGACGACGAGTGGGAGCTGGCGGTCGAGGCCGCGCTCGAAGAGGCGCCCGCGTGGGCCGACTCGGCGCAGCTCGGCAAAGCCCGGCGTCTGGACGATGCGGCCGGCCGGTACACCGAATTCTGCAAGAGCACGTTTGCCTACGACCTCACGCTGCGCAACATGAAGCTCGTAGTCGATGGCGCGCACGGCGCTGCCTATCAGGTCGCGCCACAGGTCTTTCACGAGTTGGGCGCCGATGTCACCAGCATCGGCTGTGCGCCCGACGGGCTCAACATCAACAAGGATGTCGGTGCGACCCATCCGCAGGCGCTCATCCAGGCAGTGAAGGCGCGCGGCGCCGACTATGGCATTGCACTCGATGGCGACGCGGACCGGCTGCAATTGGTCGATGCGACCGGGCGCCTGTTCAACGGCGACGAGCTGTTGTATCTCATGGTGGCGGAGCGCATCGCGCGGGGTGAGAAGCCTGTCGGTGTGGTCGGTACGCTGATGACCAACAAGGCGGTCGAAGTCGCGTTGCGCAAGCTGGGCGTCGAGTTCGTTCGCACGCGGGTCGGCGATCGCTATGTGCTCGAAGAGCTCGAAAAGCGCGGCTGGCTGCTGGGTGGAGAAGGGTCCGGCCATTTGCTCGCGCTCGACCGGCATACCACCGGCGATGGCATCGTGAGCGCGCTGCAGGTGTTGCAGGCGTGTGTGCGCAGTGGCAAGACCGTTGCGCAGTTGCTGGAGGGCGTGACTCTGTTCCCGCAGACATTGATCAACGTGCGGCTCGCCCCCGGCCAGGACTGGCAAACCAACGCGGCACTGGCGAAAGAAAGCGAACGCGCAGAAGCCGAATTGGGCGACGCCGGTCGCGTGTTGATTCGCGCCAGCGGCACCGAGCCCGTGGTGCGTGTCATGGTCGAGGCGCGCGATGCGAAGCATGCAGAAGGTTTTGCGCGGCGCCTGGCCGCCACCTTGGAGTCGGCCGATTGAGCCGGTCTGTCGCACCTCGAGTGAATGCCGTGCATGCCAGCGACGTGCACAGCTTTTCCAAATTTTCCGAACCATCGATCACGCTTGTCGAAGGCCTCGGCGTGGCAGGCGATGCGCACGCCGGGCTGACCGTCAAGCACCGGTCACGCGTGGCCAGGGACCCGCACGCCGTCAACCTGAGGCAGGTTCATCTGCTCCATGCAGAGCTGTTCGATGAACTCGTCGAGGCCGGCTTCGCAGTCTTTCCGGGCGACCTCGGCGAGAACATCACCACGCGCGGGATCGATCTTCTGTCACTGCCCGCCGGCGCACGCCTTGCGCTCGGCGAGAACGCGGTGGTGCAGGTCACCGGGCTGCGCAATCCATGCGGCCAGCTGAATCGCTTCCAGCCGGGCCTGATGGCTGCGACGTTGGACAAGGATGCCAACGGCCATTTGATCCGCAAGGCGGGCGTGATGTCGATCGTCGTGGTGGGTGGCGAAGTGCGTGCCGGTGATCCGATAGGCATCGAATTGCCGGCCGGTGCGTTCAAACGACTGGAGCTGGTGTGATCGAAGTTTTCATTGCGGACTACCGCAATCCCGAGCAAGTCGATGCGGTGGTCAGCTTGCTGGACAGTTACGCGCGTGATCCGGCGGGCGGCGGCATGCCGCTC
Organism: Variovorax sp.; assembly: GCA_028292285.1. GTDB lineage: Bacteria > Pseudomonadota > Gammaproteobacteria > Burkholderiales > Burkholderiaceae_C > Variovorax. The sequence continues at coordinate 4,426 of JAQGMP010000497.1, forward strand.
GCCGACGACGTCAAGCTGAGCCTGCCCGCGGCATTGTCCGCCCGTCCCCAGATGTTCAGCGTGCTGGCTTTCGATGGCGGCCTGCCGGTCGGGCTGGTCAACTGCATCGAAGGTTTTTCGACCTTCGCCTGCAAACCGCTGGTC
>JAQGMP010000501.1 GCA_028292285.1 Variovorax sp.
GCCAGCGCGCCGAGTGCGCCGCGTCGCGTGAAAGCGCGTGACGAAGGAAGGGATGTGGTCATGGTCGTGGTTCTCGATTCACTTGGCCTGATAGCCGGGATGCCACCGCAGCCACCAACTCTCCAGCCCGCGCGCGAAGAGGTCGGCGCCTTTGCCGAGCAGGGCATAGAGAAGGATGCCGACCAGCACGATGTCGGTCTGCAGGAACTCGCGTGCGTTCATCGTCAGGTAGCCGATGCCCGACTGCGCCGAGATCGTTTCGGCCACGATCAAAATCACCCACATCAGGCCCAGCGAGAAGCGCAGGCCGACCAGGATCGACGACAGCGCGCCCGGCAGGATCACCTCGCGGTACAGCTGCCAGCGCGTGAGTCCATAGGTGCGGCCCATCTCGATCAATTGCGGATCGACATAGCGGATGCCGTGAAAGGTGTTGAGGTAGATCGGAAAGAACACCGACACCGAGATCAGGAACAGCTTGGCCGTCTCGTCGATGCCGAACCACAGAATGACCAGCGGAATCAACGCCAGCGCCGGGATGTTGCGCACCATCTGGATGGTCGAATCGAGCAGCGTCTCGAAGAACTTGACCGATCCGGTAAGAAGGCCCAGCCCCAGGCCCAGACTGCCGCCGACGGCCAGCCCGCCCAGCGCGCGGCCCGCGCTCACCTTCACGTGCGTCCACAGCTCGCCCGATGCCGCCAGCGTCCATGCGGCCTGCAACACGGCGAGCGGTGCGGGCAGCACGCGCGTCGACAACCAGCCGAGCGACGAGGCGATCTGCCAGACGACGATGAGCGTGACGGGGACCAGCCAGGGAATCAGGCGTGCCCCGACGCCGGCCGCAAAGCCGCGCAGCGTGAATGAGTTCGCCTGCGCGTCCGCAGATGCATTGGCGCCCGCGTCACGCTGCACGCGCACCGGCAGCTTTTGTACTTGTTCGTTCATGAGCGGCTTCAGCTTTGAGATTGCAGACGCGACGGCGCATCGAGATTCGCGACGACCTCGCCGAACGGCCCGGTCAGCGAGCCACCGGCCAAGCGCGATCCAAGTTGCGTCTGAACCCGGCGTGACAGCAACGGAAACACCAGCTCCGCGAAGCGATAAGCCTCTTCCAGATGCGGATAGCCCGACAGGATGAAGTTGTCGAGACCGAGCGCCGCGTATTCCTCGATGCGCGCTGCCACGGTCTTCGCATCGCCGACCAACGCCGTGCCCGCGCCGCCGCGCACCAGCCCGACGCCGGCCCACAGGTTCGGCGAAATCTCGAGGTCGGCACGCGTGCGCTTGGCGCCGCCGGCATGCAGCGCGGCCATGCGGCGCTGGCCTTCGGAGTCCATCTTCGCGAACACGGCTTGCGCGCGGATCACGGTGGCGTCGTCGACCCGGCTGATGAGCGATTCGGCCGCGCGCCAGGCTTCGTCGTCGGTCTCGCGAACGATCACGTGCAGCCGGATGCCGAACTTGACGGTGCGGCCCTTGCGTGCGGCGCGTGCCTTGACGTCGGCGATCTTCTTGGCGACTTCGGCAGGCGGCTCGCCCCATGTCAGGTAGGTATCGACCTGCTCGGCCGCGAGCTCGTGCGCCGCCGCCGACGAACCGCCGAACCACACGGGTGGATGCGGCTTTTGCGTCGGAGGGAACAGGAGCTTGGCGCCCTTCACGCTCAGGTGCTTGCCTTCGTAGTCGAAGCTCTGCCCGTCGTGGCTGCGCGTGATGATCTCGCGCCAGATGCGGATGAATTCAGCCGACTGTTCGTAGCGCGCCGCATGGTCGAGGTACACGCCGTCGCCTTCGAGCTCGGACTGATCGCCGCCTGTCACGAGGTTGACCAGCACGCGTCCACCAGAGAGCCGATCGAAGGTCGCGGCCATGCGCGCGGCCAGGCTCGGCTGGTGTAGCCCGGGGCGCACGGCGACGAGGAATTTCAGGCGCCTGGTCGAGCCGATCAGGCTGGCGGCAATGACCCACGGGTCTTCGCAAGACCGGCCGGTCGGGATCAGCACGCCTTCGTAGCCCAGGCTGTCGGCGGCGCCGGCCACTTGCTGAAGGTAGTCGAGGTCGACAGCCCGCGCGCCTTCGGCAGTGCCGAGGTAGCGGCTGTCGCCATGGGTCGGCAAGAACCAGAAAATTTGCATCGTCATGGCGGCTTCGCTTTCTTGAGTTCTCAGGCGAGATTGGCCGATGCGGCCTCGAGCACGTTGATCTTTTTGGGGATCAGCTTCAGCTCGAAGAAGGTGTCGGCGATCTTTTGCTGCTTGCCGAGGATGGCTTTGGTGATCGGGCCAATGCCGTAGGCCGCGCGGCCCACCGACACATCGACCACCGGCTTCGGCAAGCCCCAAAGCGCAGAGAGTTCGGCCGCGAGTTCGCCCTTGTTCGCGGCGCCCCACACGTCGATCTTGTTGAGCTCTTCGGTCGCGATGGCCAGCACGTCGGCGTTCTTCGCGACGTAGTCGAGCGACGAGAAGTAGTAGCCGCGGTTGCCCACCACGCCGCCGGCATCGGCCAGGATGTGCGCGTCGAGCGATTGCTGCGCGGAAGCCAGGAACGGATCCCAGATCACCCACGCATCGATCGAGCCTTTCTCGAAGGCGGCGCGCGCATCGGGCGGCGGCAGAAAGACGAGGTTGAGGTCGGCGTAGCTCAGGCCCGCCTTCTCCGCCAGCTTCACGATGAAGTAGTGCACGTTCGAGCCCTTGTTGAGCGCGACCTTCTTGCCCTTGAGATCGGCGACGCTGCGAATGGCGGAGCCCTTCGGCACCAGCACCGCCTCGGCCTGCGGACGCGGCACGGTGGCGGCCACGTAGGCCAGCGGCGCACCCGCAGCCTGCGCGAAGATCGGCGGCGCCTCGCCGACGTCGCCGAAGTCGATCGAGCCGACGTTGAGCGCCTCAAGTTGCACCGGGCCGGCGTTGAACTCGGTCCACTTGACCGACACACCCAGCGGCGCCAGGCGCTTTTCAAGCGTGCCGCGGCCCTTCAGGATGTTGAGCGTGCCCTTCTGGTTGCCGATGCGGAACTGGCGCGACGGCGTTTGTGCGAACGCGGCGAACGACGGCAGCGCGACGGCGGCAGCCGCGCCCTGAATCAGGCGGCGGCGCGGAAGGGAGAGGATGGATTTCATGGCTCGGGTTCTTTCAGGCAAAGACAGTCCCGCACCGCGCGCAGCGTTTTTTGAGATACAAGGAAATGGGGGGGGAGTCGGCGTTGATGCCGCCGGTCGCTGGTGGCGAAAGACGCGCGGTCGCGTTAAACGCTACATCGAACCCGAGAGAACGGCACCGGCTCGAAGCCCTGCGTCGCGGGCACACTCAGGCCTTCGGTGACCAGCAAATCGGCCGCTTCGTCCAGCCGCGCCGAGAGATCGGCATGCACCTGGTAGGCACCTTCGGGCGTCAGGGCGATCTGCGAATCGGTCGCATAGATGCCGGGCAATACCTGCCGTGCCGCAAGGGCGTGCAGCACGGGCCGCAACGCGTAGTCGAGCGCCAGCATGTGATGCGGACTGCCGC
>JAQGMP010000553.1 GCA_028292285.1 Variovorax sp.
GTGCGTATGGGTGTCGATGGCGACGAGGTTGGCGTGGTCCATGGCGCTGTCTCCTTTTGTGATCGATGTGAGGGTAAGTCCCAATGCCGAGGTCGACTTTGCGCCTTGAATTGGTTATTTTTCATAACCATAATGGAAGCCAACAAGGATTGCAATCATGACTCACCCCGATCTCCAGCTTGAAATCCTCGACGACGTCGCCGTGGTGCGCCTCACACGCGGTGCCAAGCGCAACGCGCTGTCCGACGGCCTCATCCTGGCGCTGCGCGATGCCTTCGAAAGCCTGCCCGACACGGTGCGTGCGGCTGTCATCGATGGCGAAGGTCCGCACTTCTGCGCCGGCCTCGACTTGAGCGAGTTGAAGGAGCGCGATGCCGGCCAGGGCATGAAACATTCGCGCATGTGGCACGCCGCGCTGGAGCGCGTGCAATACGGGCCGGTGCCTGTCATTGCGGCGCTGCACGGCGCGGTGGTCGGCGGCGGGCTCGAGCTGGCCAGTGCCTGCCACATCCGCGTGGCCGACGCATCGACTTTCTATGCGCTGCCCGAAGGCTCGCGCGGCATCTTCGTCGGCGGTGGCGGTTCGGTGCGCATCCCCAAGCTCATCGGCGTCGCACGCATGACCGACATGATGCTCACAGGCCGCGTCTACAACGCCGAAGACGGCGAGCGTGCGGGCTTCGCGCAATACCTCGTGCCCGAAGGCATCGCCTTCGACAAGGCACTCGAACTCGCGAAGCGCGTGGCACAAAATGCGCCGCTCACCAACTACGCGCTGATGCACGCACTGCCGCGCATCGCCGAGCAACCGGCCGACCAGGGCTTCTTCACCGAAGCGTTGATCGCCGGCATTGCGCAGAGCGCACCGGAAGCCAAAGAACGCGTGCGCGACTTCCTCGAAGGCCGCGCCGCCAAGGTCGCCAAGTCATGAGCACGAGCGCAGCCCCCAAATACCGTTCGCTGGCCTTCGGCGTCACGCGCGGGGTGCTGCGCGAAGGCGTGCCGGGCACGCGCTACCTGAGCGCCGAAGCGCCGCTGGTGGCGTGCACCGAACGCATGACCGACCAGCTGGTACATTGGGCCGAGGTCGCGCCCGATCGCACCTTCATCGCGCGCCGCGAACGCAATGCCGATGGCAGCACCGGCGCGTGGCGCCACGTGACCTATGCCGAGGCGTTGCAACACGCACGCCGCATCGGCCAGGCGCTGCTCGACCGCGGGCTGAACGCCGATCGGCCGCTCGCCATTCTGAGCGAGAACGGCATCGAGCATGCGCTGCTCGCGCTCGGCGCGCTCTACGCCGGCGTGCCGCACTGCTCGGTGTCGCCGCCCTACTCCATCGTCAGCCAGGACTTCGAAAAGCTGCGCCACGTGCTCGACACGCTGACGCCCGGCCTGGTGTTCGCGAGCGACGCCGCCCGCTTCGGCCGCGCCATTGCCGCGGCGGTGCCGGCCGACACCGAAGTCGTGCTGGGCGAAGGCACGATCGAGGGCCGCACCACGCTGTCTTTCGCCGAGCTCGATGCCACCGTCGCGACGCCCGCCGTCGATGCGGCGATGCGCGCCACCGGCCCCGACACGATCACCAAGTTCCTCTTCACGTCCGGCTCGACCAAGCTTCCGAAAGCGGTCATCAACACACACCGCATGTGGTGTGCCAACCAGCAGCAATTGCGCCAGGCGATTCCGGCGCTGGAAGACGAGCCGCCGGTGCTGATCGACTGGCTGCCATGGAACCACACCTTCGGCGGCAACCACAACGTGGGCATCGTGCTGGCCAACGGCGGCACGCTCTACATCGACGACGGCAAGCCGACGCCGTCGGGCATGGCGGAAACGCTGCGCAATCTGCGCGAGATCGCGCCGACGATGTACTTCAACGTGCCGACGGGCTTCGAAGCCATCGCCAGTGCGATGGAAACCGACACCGTTTTGCGCAAGAACCTGCTGTCGCGCGTGAAGATGTTTTTCTACGCCGGCGCCGCGCTCTCGCAGCCGGTCTGGGACAGCCTGCATCGGACGCAGGAAGCCGAAGTCGGCGAGCGCATCGTGATGGGCACCGGGCTCGGCATGACGGAGTCGTCACCCTTCGCCCTGTACATCACCGGCCCGCAGGTGTCGTCTGGCGATCTCGGCCTGCCGGCGCCGGGCATCGACCTGAAGCTCGTCGAAGTCGACGGCAAGACGGAGGTGCGCTACCGCGGCCCCAACATCACGCCCGGCTACTGGCGCGCGCCCGAAGCCACCGCCGAAGCGTTCGACGAAGAAGGCTTCTTTTGCACTGGCGATGCAGTGACCTGGATCGACCCCGACGACATCCACAAGGGCCTGCGCTTCGACGGCCGCATCGCCGAAGACTTCAAGCTCGCGACCGGCACCTTCGTCAGCGTCGGCCCCCTGCGCGCAAAGATCATTGCGGCCGGCACGCCGTACATCCAGGACGTGGTGCTGACCGGCATCAACCTGAAGGAAGTCGGCGCGCTGATCTTCCCGACGCAGGCGGTCCGCCGCCTCGCCGGCTTGCCTGGCGACACGCCGATGCAAGCGGTGCTGCAAAGCGCACCGGTGCAGGCTTACTTTCAAGGCGTGCTCGACACGCTGGCGCAACACGCCACCGGCAGCGCCAACCGCATCGCGCGCGCGCATCTGGTCGCCGTGCCGCCGTCGATCGACAAGGGCGAAGTGACCGACAAGGGTTCCATCAACCAGCGGTCGGTGCTGAAGCATCGCGCGGCGGATGTCGAAGCGCTGCATGGCGGCTCGCTGCCGTATACCTTGAAGCCGACCCTGAAGCCGACTTGAAATCGACCCTGCAACCGATACCCCGAGGAGACGAACAATGAAGATCGAAGGACAAGCCGCACTGGTCACGGGCGGCGCTTCGGGCCTGGGCGAAGCCACGGCGCGCGAGCTCGCGCGTTTGGGCGCGAAGGTCGCCGTGCTCGACCGCAACGCCGAGCTCGCCGCCAAGGTCGCTGCCGACATCGGCAAAGAGTTTGGAGTCGGCTGCGCCGTGGCCTGCGCCTGCGACATCACCGATACCGACAGCGTCATCGCCGCGCTCGACAAGGCGGCCGCAGCGCACGGCCCGGCGCGCATCTTGATGAACGTCGCCGGCATCGGCAGCGCGAAGCGCATCGTCGGCAAGGACGGCAATCCGGCGCCGCTCGAAGACTTCGTGCGCGTGGTCAACATCAACCTCATCGGCGGCTACAACATGGCGCGCCTCTTCGCCGCGGCTTGCGCCAAGCTGGATCCGCTGGACAATGGCGAGCGCGGCGTGATGCTTTTCACCGCGTCGGTCGCCGCCTTCGATGGCCAGGTCGGCCAGCAGGCGTACAGCGCATCCAAGGGCGGCCTGGTCGGCATGACCTTGCCGATGGCGCGCGATTTGGCGCAGCACGCCATCCGCGTGTGCACCATCGCACCGGGATTGTTTGCAACGCCATTGCTGATGGAACTGCCCGAACCAGTGCAAAAATCGCTGGCTGCATCGATCCCGTTCCCGCCGCGGCTCGGCAAGCCTTCGGAGTTCGCCGAACTCGCCTGTCACATCGTCACCAACGGCCACCTCAATGGCGAAGTGATTCGCCTCGATGGTGCACTGCGCATGGCGCCGCGCTGAGATCGCGGCCTTGCTCTTTCAGTTCCACCCGTTCAATTCGTTCCCTCTGGAGACAGTCAGATGAAGTTCACAAAAACAATCCTCGCTACCGCCTTCGCATTGATGGCCGTGGCCGCCCACGCCGACATCACGATCGGCGTTGTCCAGCCTTTGACCGGCCCGGCCTCAGGCCTCGGCATTCCGGTCAAGAACGCGATCGCGCTCTGGCCCAAGACCATCGCTGGTGAAACGCTCAAGGTGATCGTGCTCGACGACGCGAGCGACCCGACGGCCGGCGTCAAGGCGACGCAGCGCCTCATCACCGAAGACAAGGTCGACGTGCTGGTCGGCTCGACCGCCACGCCGGTCGCGATCCCGATGGCCGACGTGGCTGCCGAATCCGGCACGCCGCAAATCTCGACCGCGCCCGCTGCGCTGCCGCCCGGCAAGGACAAGTGGATGTTCCGCCTGCCGCAGTCGAACGCGGTGATGGCGGTCGCGGTCGTCGGCCACATGAAGAAGATGGGCGTGAAGACCGTCGGCTTCCTCGGCTACACCGACGCTTACGGCGAAGGCTGGCTGAAAGACTTCACCGCCGAAGCTGAGAAGAACGGCATCAAGATCGTCGGCACCGAGCGCTTCGCTCGCGCCGACACCAGCGTGACCGCGCAGGCGCTCAAGCTCACCTCGGCCAACCCGGACGCCATCCTTATCGTCGCCTCGGGCAGCGGTGCGGGCATGCCGCAAAAAGCCATCATGGAGCGCGGCTTCAAGGGCAAGGTCTACCAGACGCACGCCGCCGCCACGCAAGACCTGATGCGCACGGCCGGCAAGGATGCCGACGGTGCCTACGTGGTGTCCGGCCCGGCCGTCATCGCCGAACAATTGCCCGACAGCCATCCCTCGAAGAAGATGGCCATCGCCTTTGTCGAGACCTACGAAAAGGCCTACGGCCCCGGCTCGCGCAACCAGTTCGCCGGTCACGGATCGGACGCACTCGTCGTCCTCGAAAAGGCGGTGCCGATCGCGCTCAAGAAGGGCAAGCCCGGCACGCCGGAGTTCCGCGCCGCGCTGCGCGATGCGTTCGAAACCATGGGCCGTACCGTGCTGGCGCACGGCGTCATCAACTGGACGCCGACCGACCATTGGGGCTACACCAACGAGACCGGCGTGATGCTGAAAGTGGTCGACGGCAAGTTCAAGGTCGAGCAGTAGACACCCACGCGAAGAAAGCCGGCCCCGCCACGTTATGGATTTTTCGATCGCCAGCATCCTGACGCTGGACGGGCTCACCAACGGCGCGATCTACGCGCTGTTGGGCATGGGCATCGTGCTCGTGTTCACGGTCACCCGTGTCATCTTCATTCCCCAGGGTGAGTTCGTCGCGTACGGCGCGCTCACGCTGGCCATCTTTCAGACCGGCAAGGTGCCGGGCACGGTGTGGCTGCTGCTCATCCTTGCTGCCGTCGCCGCGTTGATGGAGTTGGTCACGACGTGGCGACACCGCGGGGGCAACGCCGCGGCGGTAGCACCAGCCTTCAAGGCGGCGCTCAAGACCTTCGTCATTCCGGCGGTGATCTGTGCGGTGTCGGCCTGGGCCGGACCGCGCAACCTGCCGCTGGCCG
>JAQGMP010000579.1 GCA_028292285.1 Variovorax sp.
AGCATCAGCATGGCCGTCAACAAGGGCCAGCTCGGCGGTGAGAACAGCATCATGGGCTCGGCCGAAAGCGAGAACGTGCAGGGCGAGATCCAGAAGAAGCTCGACATCATCGCCAACGAAGTGTTGATCGAAGCCAACGAATGGGGCGGCCATCTGGCAGCCATGGCCAGCGAAGAGATGGACAGCATCTACGTGGTGCCCAACCGCTATCCGCAAGGCGAGTACCTGCTGCTGTTCGACCCGCTCGATGGTTCCAGCAACATCGACGTCAACGTCAGCATCGGCACCATCTTCAGCGTGCTGAAAAAGCCCGAAGGCGAGCACGGCGTGCAGGAGTCGGACTTCTTGCAGCCGGGCGTGAACCAGGTAGCCGCCGGCTATTGCATTTACGGCCCGCAGACCACGCTGGTACTCACGGTCGGCGACGGCGTTGCGATGTTCACGCTCGACCGCGAGCAAGGCTCGTTCGTGCTCACGCAAGAGAATCTGCGCATCCCGGCGGACACCAGAGAGTTCTCGATCAACATGAGCAACATGCGCCACTGGGATGCCCCGGTCAAGCGCTACATCGACGAGATGCTGGCCGGCACCGAAGGCCCGCGCGAAAAAGACTTCAACATGCGCTGGATCGCCAGCATGGTGACCGACGTGCACCGCATCCTGATGCGCGGCGGCGTCTTCATGTACCCGTGGGACAAGCGCGAACCCGGCAAGCCCGGCAAACTGCGCCTGATGTATGAGGCCAACCCGATGAGCTGGCTGGTCGAGCAGGCCGGCGGTGCCGCGACCAACGGCCATCAGCGCATCCTCGAACTGCAGCCGACCAAACTGCATGAGCGCGTGGCCGTGGCGCTGGGCTCGAAAAACGAGGTCGAGCGCCTGACCCGCTATCACGACCCGCTATAATCGAAGGCTAAGCCGGTGTAGCTCAGTCGGTAGAGCAGCTCATTCGTAATGAGAAGGTCGGGTGTTCGATTCATCTCTCCGGCACCAATGAAAAGGCCCGTTATTGCAAGGTAACGGGCCTTTGCCTTTGGGGGCTCAAATCCGGCGCGACCATTTTCGCCGCCAAGCGGGCCCAAGCCTTGCATTCGCTACGATCGACTTCACTCCGCCACCGGCTTGATGATCGATCCTCCCGCACCCACCGACGCGCTGTCCAACGAGTTGTCCGGCGCATTGCCCGTCGCGTTGCCGCCTGCGACAGCAGCGACATTGCCTGTGGCGCCGGCCGCACTGCCGATCGCCTTCGGCATCACCCGCGAGCGCTTGGCCGACGGCTCGATGCTCGCCGCATTGCGCGCCAACGCGCCAAAGGGAACGGTGATTCGGAGCGACGCCGAACTGGCCGCTTCGCTCGAGCAGACCTTGAGCGAATGCACCGCCGGCGAGGACGTCTACGTGTTCGGGTACGGCTCGCTCATCTGGAACCCGGCGTTCCATTTCTCCGAGCGGTCCCGCGCTTTCGTGCATGGCTGGAGCCGGCGCTTCTGCATCTGGATGAACTTCGCCCGGGGCACGCCCGAACAGCCGGGGCTCATGCTGGCACTCGATCGGGGCGGTGCCTGCATCGGCGTTGCCTTTCGCATTCCGTTCGAACAGGTCAGGGAAGAACTCGGCCTTCTCTGGCGGCGCGAAATGCTCACGGGCGTGTACGACGCGCGCTGGGTCACAGCGTCGATGCAAGACAAAACGGTGCGCGCGCTGACCTTCGTCGCCAACCGGAAACACGCACGCTATGCCAGCGGACTGAACGCGCGGCAAATGGCGGATTTCATCTCGACGGCGCAAGGCAATCTGGGAACCTGCCTGGCCTATTTCGACGCCACCGTCGCCGCACTGGGCGAACTCCGCATCAAGGATGCCGGGCTGCATCGCCTGCAGCTCGCGCTGTCGGGCCGCACGCCGACGCCGCACGGCGAATGATCGATACTGAAGTCGAACTTCAAGGAGACGCATGCCGAAAACCAGGGCCGCATTGGCGCTATCGACCGTCCTGCTGATGGCGACGCTCGCCATGGGCGCAAGCGGTGCGCGCGCGCAGCAACAGGCGCGGCCATCGCAACCGCAGTTTCAGGCGCCATCACCGCCTCAAGCCCAGCCGCAGATGAATGTGCAGGGCTTCGCCGTCAAGGGTTGCAATGAGTACCTGCAGGTGCGCGCCACGCGCAAGGAAGATCCCTGGATCTACTGGGTACAGGGCTATCTGTCGGGCGCGAACATGGCGCGGCTCGACTTCATCATGACGAGCGCCGCGCTGCCACCGCCGGAATCGATGGCGCAGTCGATCGAAAGGTACTGCCGCGCGCACCCGCTCGGCAACATGCTGAACGCCACCGACGCGCTCTACAAAGACTTGCTCGCCGCCAGCCCGATGCAGTTACCGGCGCCGAACCCGCGGCGTCGGCCGTAAGGCACATGAGCTACCCGACAGCGCTCAGGCACTGACTTTCGCGGCGACCTCCTCGACAGGCACCAGCACCGCGTTGCCAGTGGCCACCAGCTTCAATTCACCGCCGCTTTCAGTTTCGGCGAAGAGCTCGGCCGCCGCGAACACCTGACGATGGCCCGCCTTCACCACGCGCCCTCGCACGACGAAGCGGCGGCCCACCGCGGGCGCAAGGCAGTTGACCGAGAAGTGCGATGCCAGCACGCGACCCGAAGTCGTGGCGGCTGCAAATCCGCAGGCCGTGTCGAGCAGTCCGGCGATCAAACCG
>JAQGMP010000604.1 GCA_028292285.1 Variovorax sp.
CAGTCGCCAAGCGGTTTCAATGTCGTCTGCGCTGAACCCGGCGTCATCCCTGCGAACGTGTCGCCCAAACGCTGCAAGCACCTTCCGTCTTGCACGCCGCGCAGCGTCCGCTGCCTCGAGCGCAGCCTGACGCAGCTCTGCCCGGGTGGCGCAAACGCTAGTGGGTGGGCTTGCTGCCTGCAGGACGTTGACCACTCTGACGTCGTGCGTCCCGCCGTCCCGCAGCCATCGGTGGGCATCAAAATGCACGCGACCCTCCCGAGCGGTCAGTCCTTGCATTGCATGCACACGCAGGGCTCGCGCTACACACAAGCAGTTGATCTTCACCCCGAAGATGTCTTGGCGGTCGATGTGCAACCTTGTGCCGACCGGCGTATCCGCATTGAAAAAGTCTTCTATTTGCCCAACAGATCGGCGAATTGCGCGGCAAGCGGCCGCGTTTCAGGCAGGATGTAGACCAATCCCTCCCGGGAGCCCAGCGTAGATCGAAGATACTTGTCGTAAAACGCCGCCGGCACGTTGATGCATCCGTAAGTTATACGATTGTCCGCAACTGACGGCGTGGCAAGCCGCTGCAGGCGACGGTCTGCCTTGTTCCCCGTACGGACTCGGTGCATGGACACGGCCGCGTCGTAATCGACCCAAATGATGTCTTCGCCTTGGGAGTTCTCCCCGGGCTCCGCACTAAAACGACCTGCCGGCGTGGTGCGTTCGGCCGGCTTGATATCGGACATCTTGCGCTCCCCTATGCCGGGCACGGAGTCGTCACCCCGGGCCAACCCGAGCAGCACCGGCGAAGAAGCTCTCCAGGTGCCATTCGAATCAAATACATGCACCGTGGCCAGGCGCTTGTCGACGACAGCAAACGTCAGTCCCTTGTTATCGTGCGCGGCACGAATATGTTGGAGCAAGTCATCCGCTTCCGAAGATGGAACGCCGGTCGGGGAGGCGACTATGTCAATAAAGTGACCTTTCTTTCCCGCAGCAGCCGCGTCGGTTGCCCCGGCACTGATAGCCAAAGCCAGACCAACGGTCGTCCACAGGCGACCTACCCCGCCGCACTCCCAGCCGAAGAGCATGAAACGGCTTAGTTCCGGTCAGCTCGCGCTGCACGCATGCGGCGCGGCGGCGCAGCGTCAGCCGTAGTATTGCTCGACGTGGCGGCTCCGGAGGTCGAGGGGCTTGGAGTCGACGCGCCCGCGGCCGGCACGCCGGTCGTTCCCATTGATGTGCCTTGCTGAGTTTGTTGTCCGGCACCTGTCGCTGGGTTGGCGACGTTCGGGCTCGGCGGCGTGCCTTGAGCAAACGCAACGCCGGCAACAGCAAAAACTGAGGTCGCAAGCAGAGTCTTGAGGGATACAGTATTCATGGTCGTCTCCGAGAATGTTGCGGGCGTGATTGCCAGCGGTGTCAACCTAACGCCCTGTGAGCTCATCGCGGTGGGGTTTGAACGGAGCCGGCTGTAGGGCGAAGCCGCACCAGGCGGTTTCGTGGCCGTCCGGCAGTCCGCTGCAGACGACGCTCATTCTTGCACCGCGATTGATCCTGTAAGTTCGCACCTCGTTTGTGGCGCCCGTCGATAGGGCTTCAAAGGCTGCGCGTGGATGCAACCGCCCAAAGTCTCCGGGGCACACGGCGCGGCCACGCGGCGGCTCGGCACCGGCTGATGTTGAGCGGGTCTCCTCTACCCGACCTTGAGACATTCCATTTTGAACTTGGCATCGAGCTGCTTCTCGACCGCCGTCAAAACCACCGCGGCGTCTTGACTCTTGCCTTGCTTGTCCAAGGCGCTTGCCTGCGCCAATTCCTCTTGCATGCCCAGAGGACCAGCCACTTCGTTACGGCACGTGGCCTGAGGATGGGACTCCAACTGGCGAAGCACATCCGCGAGGTACTCGTACCTGTCAGATGCGCGCGATGCAATGAGCTGCGGGCGCACCGGACCCGCAGCGTCAGCCGTTTGCACATTGACTTTGGGTACCGGACGCTCCAACGGAGGGCGGGCAAAGTGGGACGCCGCGGCGAATGCCACAACGCCAATCGTTACAAGAGCTCCCATCCACACTGAAGGTCTCGACGAGATCGCGCGTGGTAATCGTGAGTTTCGAGGAAGTTGCATGCCAACGAGTTTGATACGCAAAACCTGGCGCGGGCGCCTCCCTCCACTTGCATAAGACCGAAGACCGTGAAGACGGTCACGACGAACGCACTTGCCGCCAAGGGAGCCGCAGACCGGGGATTCAAGGCTGGCTTGGTCCCAACGCTCGCCTACCTTGCAGCTACGTTGCCGGGTCCACAGGCAGATAGCCCCAGGCTTGAAAATGGCAACGCCGCCTGCCTTCGCCGCCCGGCGCGATCCTCCTGAAGCGAGCCTGCGACCGGGCAGCGTCGAATCAAAACAGAAGGTAGCGTTGAGCAGTCACTTCCCCCGTCTGATGGGATGCACTTACGGCAACTCGCCTGCCGGCCTAGGTGGCAAAAATGCGCCCTGTGGCTGATATTTCTGGTTGTCGCGGCCCGGGTTTTCCCCAAGGTTCTCGACAGCGAATCGACAGTCGGAAGGTCCAACATCCAAAAGTCCGTTCAAACGCCATGGAAAATCAATGCGCCTGTCATCGACCAAACCCGGTCTTCTCGCCCTTCTTCTGGTTGCCTGTCTTGCCGCCGTGTCAGCCATCGATTCGCACGCCCGCGTGGCACGCATTGCGATCGACAAGGTCGAAGCCGCTGCGGACGGTCCGTACGAAAGGATCACAGGTCACGCTTATGGCGAACTCGATCCGGGCGAACCCCTGAACGCAGGCATCACCGACATCCAGTTCGCGCCGCGCAACGCGCAGGGCAAGGTTGAGTACACCGCGCGCTTCACCCTCACCAAGCCGCTCGACATGAGCAGCGCCAGCGGGTTGCTCTGGTATGACCTGGTCAACCGCGGCGCGCCAGTGACACCGGGCAACGGAGCCTCCCGTCCCGAACAGCTTGGCCACGTGGCGCTGATCAGCGGCTGGCAGGCCGACCTGGGCGAGACCGACAAGAACTGGGTGGTCCGGGCACCGATCGCGAAGAACCCGGACGGCAGCGCGATCGTCGGTCCGGCACTGGCGCGCATCGCCAACCTCAAGGGTACTCACACCTCGCGTCTCACAATGCTCGCCAATGCCATCCCCTATGACGCAGCATCGCTCGACACAGGCAAGGCACGCCTCATCATGAAGAGCGCCGAGGCACGGTCCGGCGTGCTGGGCCCGGTGCGCGAAGTAGCGACAAGCGACTGGGCTTTCGCCGACTGCAGCAAAGCACCCTTTCCCGGCACGCCGAATCCACGCATGCTCTGCCTGAAAGATGCGTTTGACGCGGCCTATCTGTACGAGCTGGTGTACGACGTCAAGGACCCCATCGTTCTCGGCACCGGCCTGGCCGCCATGCGCGACGTGGCTTCCTTCTTCCGGTACGAGTCCGCAGACAGCCAGGGCACGCCGAACCCAGTGGCCGGCAAGATCCGCCGCGCGGTTGCACAGGGCATCTCGCAGTCGGGCAACGCGCTCAAGACCTTCCTGCTTCAGGGCTTCAACGAGGACGAGTCGCACCGCGTCGTCTTCGACGGTGCCAACCCACACATCGCCGGCCGCCTGACGTCGGTGAACCTGCGCTTCGGTCTGCCAAGCGGCTCGGGCACGCTGTACGAACCCGGTGGCGAAGGCACGCTGTGGTGGACCCGCTATGCCGACGCTGCGCGTGGTCGCGCGCCCAGCAGCCTGCTGGACCGCTGCACCGCCACGCGTACCTGCCCGAAGATATTCGAGACTTTCGGCGCCTCGGAATTCAACGCCCGCCTGATGACTGTGGCCCTCACCGGGACTGACAGTCGGGCCGACCTGCCGTTGCCGCGCAATGTGCGGCGCTATTACTTTCCGGGACAGACACACGGCGGAGACATTGATGGCGGCTTCGACGCCGCTCCGGTCGCGAGCCCGGGCTGCACAATGGCAAAGAACCCGAACACCGAAACCGAGCAGATGAACGCGCTCCAGGTCGCCCTGTCCGACTGGGTCCTCCAGGGAAAGGAACCACCGCCCAGTGTCTACCCGACGTTGCGTCACCGCGACCTTGTGGCGAACACGGCGGAGGCGATGGGTTATCCGGCGATTCCGAATTCCCCGCTGCCTACGGGGATGGCCATCGGCCTGTTCGACTATGACTTTGGCACCGCGCTCAACTACGCCGATTTCGCTGGCGTGGTGTCAACGCAACCGCCGACCATCCGCAGCATCCTTCCCGCATTGATGCCCCGGGTGAATCCGGACGGCAACGAGACCAGCGGCCTGCCTTCCGTCCTGCACCAGGCGCCCTTGGGAACCTACACCGGCTGGAACACGACCTCGGGTGGCTTCTTTAAAGGCCAGCCCTGCGGCGGCGGCCTGACCGGTGGCTATGTGCCGTTCACAAACACGCAGGCCGAGCGCACCGCCGCTGGCGATCCACGTCCCTCTTTGGAAGAGCGCTATGGCACGCAGCGAGGTTACCTGTGCGTGGTGCGCAAGGCCATCGCCAGGGAACGGCTGCATGGCATGCTGTTGCCCGCGGACGCCGAGCGACTGCGACTGCAGGCGGTTGGCAGCACTGTGTTGCCCTTGGCCGCCGACAACGACATACAGCGCAAAACGGCAGCGCGCGCATGCGCCGTCTGAACTGATTTGACGGAGACTGCATGACGAAGACGACTTTTGTCCTGCGCGGCGCGGCTGCGGTGCTTGCCGCCTTCACCCTTGCCGCGTGCACGTCGCCGGGCACGAGCCCGAACCGCATCGCGCGCGCCGCGCCGCCACCGCCCGACTGCAAGGCGTGGGTCGGCACCGACCGCGATGCCGAGA
>JAQGMP010000630.1 GCA_028292285.1 Variovorax sp.
TTTCCGATGATCGCGAGGATGATGTCCTTGGCCGTGACGCCCGCACCCAGTCGCCCGTCTACCGTGACGCGCAGCGTGCGCGGCTTGCGCGCCCACAGCGTCTGCGTAGCAAGCACGTGCGCCACCTCGGATGCACCTATGCCGAAGGCCAGCGCGCCCAACGCGCCATGCGTGGAGGTGTGGCTGTCGCCGCAAACGATCAACATGCCCGGAAGGCTCAAGCCCTGCTCCGGCCCGACCACGTGCACGATGCCTTGGCGTTGGTCTTCCAGGCCGAAGAAGCGGATGCCGGCGCTGGCGCAATCGTCTTCGAGCGCCTGCGCCATGGCGCGTTTTTCAGGGTCGGCGATGGTGGCGAGTTGGCGGCTGCCGGTCGGCACGTAATGATCGGGCGTCGCGAAGGCGCGCTCCGGCACCCGCACCGGCAGCCCGCGCTGCCGCAGCATTTCGAAAGCCGGCGCCGAGCCGTCCTGCACCAAGTGGCGATCGACATAAAGCAGCGTCTGGCCGTCGTCGCGCTGTGTCACGACGTGCTGCGCCCAGATCTTGTCGAACAGGGTTTGTGGAGAGGATGAGTCGGACATGCTGGAATCAATCGATCTTGGCGCCCGAGATGCGGACGATCTCGGCATAGCGCTTGGTTTCGGAAGCCATGAACTGGCCGAATTCTTCCGGCGTGCCGCCGCCGACTTCAGCGCCGAAGTCGGCCATGCGCTTCTGGAACGTCGGCGACTTCAGCACCAGGTTGGTCTCGGTGTTGAGCTTGTCGATGATGGCCTTCGGCGTACCGGCCGGTGCCGACAGGCCGTACCACGACGACGCGTAGACGCCCGGCACGCCGGCTTCGTCGAAGGTCGGCACGTCGGGCAGCGCGGGGTTGCGCTTTTTCGACGCGACGGCCAGCGCGCGCAGCTTGCCGCCGGCAATGAAAGGCAGGCAGGTCGTGGTGTCGAGCATCAGCGAGATGTGCCCGGACACCAGATCGACTTCGGCCGGCGAGGTGCCCTTGTAAGGCACATGCACGATGTTGATCTTGGCGGCCGCATTGAACTGCACGGCAGCCAGATGCTGCGACGAGCCGACGCCGGCCGAGCCGTAGTTGAGCTTGCCCGGATTGGCGCGCGCCGCATCGACCACGTCCTTGACGGTCTTGAAGGGCGAGTCCGCCGGCACCACCAGAATGTTGGGCACCGCCGAGACGTAGACGATGGGTTCGAAGTCCTTCACCGGGTCGAAGCCCAGCCTGTTGTACAGGCTGATGTTGACCGCGTTGGGGCTGATCGACGACATCAGCAGCGTGTAGCCGTCGGGCTTGGCACGCGCCGCGACTTCAGTGCCGATGTTGCCGCCGGCACCGGCCCGGTTGTCCACCACGATCGCGTGGCCGAGCCGCTGCGCGAGGCCGTCGGACATCATGCGGGCGGTGGTGTCGACGCCGCCGCCGGGAGGCCACGGCACCAGGAGGCGGATCGGTTGGGTGGGGTAGCTGTCGGTGGCGGATTGGGCCACCGCAGCGAGGCTGGCGCCCAGCAGGACCGCCGCCACGAGGGCATGCGCTTTCTTCATCATGGATGTGTCTCCGACCTTGTAATGGCGCCATGCTATTTGCCGCGTGCCGTCGGAGCAATCACAATTAAGGCATGCCTGCATGAGCAAAACTCATGTGCCCTGCCGCAGCTTTTCGCCACTTTCCGCCACGTCCGTCACCTCCCGCTTCTGTCCATGTCCCGCCGACTGCCACCGCTCAACGCCTTGCGCGCCTTCGAGGCCGCCGCGCGCTGCGGCAGCTTCACCCGCGCCGCCGAAGAACTGTTCGTGACGCAAGGCGCCGTGAGCCGCCACATCGCGACGCTCGAAGGCTGGCTCAAGACGCCGCTGTTCGCGCGCGGCCGGCAGGGCATCCAGCTGACGCCGCGTGGACAGGTCTACTTCGGCACCGTGCGCACGGCGCTCGACCAGATCGAATACGGCACGCGCCAGTTGCTGGCCAGCCCGGACGAGCAGTTGCTGCGCATCAAGCTGCCGCCGACCTTCGCTATTCGCTGGCTGGTGCCGCGGCTGGCGCGCTTTCACGCGCTGCATCCGGGCATCGACGTGCAGATCACCACGTCGCACCAACGCGCCGACTTCGCGCACGAGGATGTCGACGTGAGCATCTACGGCGGGACGACGCCGCCCCGCGCCTCGGACGGACGGCTTCTCTTCAGTGCCACGCTGTTGCCCGTGTGCGCGCCCGGACTGCTCGAACGCGAGCCGCGTCTGGTCGAACCGGCCGACCTGGCGCGGCACGTGATGCTGTGCTCGATGAACACACCGGACGACTGGCCGGTATGGCTCGCGGCCGCCCATGTGACCGGGCTCGACGGCAACGCCGGCCTCAAGTTCGAGAACGCTGCGTTGGCCTACCAGGCGGCCGCAGACCAGCTGGGCGTGATGATCGCGCTGAGCGCCTTCGTGCAGGACGACCTCGACTCGCGCCGGCTGGTCGCACCGCTCGCACTGCGCGTCGCAGCCGACCGCGGCTACTACCTGGCGCATCGCCCGCAGTCGCCACCGCCGCCGCGGGTGAGCGCCTTCGTGGCGTGGATCGAGCAGGAAGCGCAGGCGCCGACTCGTGTCCAATAGCGCATGGACGCCACGCAAGACCAAGACATCGACCGCCGCCTCGAGGCCCTCGAGGTCAAGGCCGCCTTCACCGAAGACCTGCTCGAGCAATTGAACATGACGATCTACCGTCAGCAGCAGCGCATCGACGGGCTGGTTCAGCAGCTGGTCGAGTTGCGCCGGCAAACACCCGATGACGCGGCGGGCGCTCGCAGCGCGCGCGACGAACTGCCGCCGCACTATTGAGCGTTGTATTGAGCGTCGAGGCGTCGAGCCCCGATGCCGCCGCGCTACTGAAACACCGTGGCCACCAGCCACACGTTGGCGACGCTGATGACGCCGAACAGGCTCCAGGCCACCGTCTTGAGCACCGGCCCGCTGGCAAAGCCGCCCATCAGCCCGCGGTCGCTGGTGAAGCGGATCAACGGCCAGATCGCGAAGGGCAGCTGAAAGCTCAGCACCACCTGGCTCAGCACCAGCATCTTGCCGACGCCGCTCTCGCCGAACCACCAGACGCCGACGAAGGCCGGCACCAGCGCCA
>JAQGMP010000636.1 GCA_028292285.1 Variovorax sp.
ACCGGCTTCAGACCTTCGCGCTCCCGGCCATTGGCGTCGGAGCGTTCGTAGAGTCGCGCGAGGCCGGTCGCTTGCAGCAGCGCGTCGGCGAGCACGTCCTTCCAGCGTTCGACGCCGGCCGACAAGAACTGCGCGACCAGCGTGTCGCCGTAGCGGTCGACGATCAGCCCGGGCAACCCGTCGGCCTCGCCATGCACCAGCCGCATGCCGTCGCTCCGGATGTCGAACAGCGCCCGCGCATCGACCGCCTTCTTGCACAGCGACGCCAGAAACGCAGCGTCGATGCGCTGCGTTTCGACGAAGCTCCAGGCGCGCGCGCGGATCTTCGACACCGGGCTGAACGCCGCCCACGCCAGGAATTGCCCTTCGTGCGATTCGACGCGCACCGTCTCGCCGGCATCGGCCGAACCTCTGGCAATCGCCGATTCGAAAATCCATGGATGGCGGCGCTGCAGCGAGCGTTCCTTGCCGGGTCGGAGGCGGAGATTTTTCATTTGTTCTTGTCTTGCCTGGCCTTCGCCCGCGGATGAAAGTCGTCGTAGGTCTTCGCCAGATGCTGAAAATCGAGCCGCGTGTAGACCTGTGTCGTCGTGATGTTGGCGTGCCCCAAAAGCTCCTGCACGCCACGCAGGTCGCTGCTCGATTGCAGCACGTGGCTCGCGAAAGAATGGCGCAGCATGTGCGGATGCACCGGCGCTGCGAGGCCGGCCTTCAGGCTGCGCGCGCGCAATTGCTTCCACACCGCATGGGGCGACAGGCGCGTGCCTCTGGCACCGATGAACAACGCGGCGGCATCGGCCGGATCGCGCTGTGCTGCGGCGTCGAGCGCGGCGCAGTCCGCGCGCACTGCCAGCCACGTGCGCAACGCTTCACCGGCCTTCGAACCCACCGGCACACTGCGTCGTTTGCTGCCTTTGCCGAGCACGCTGGCTTCCATGGCGTCGAGGTCGACCCAGCCGCGTGCGGACGCGCTGGCGCGCACGTCGAGGTCCGTGAGTTCGCTCACGCGCAAGCCGCAGCCATAGAGCAGTTCGACGACGGCACGGTCTCGTGCCTCGGTCCATGGGTCGGCGTCGGCATCGTGCAGTTCGGCGAGCCGCACCGCATCGTCGACGGCCAGCGCCTTGGGCAGAGGCCGCGCCGCCTTGGGCGCCTTCACGTCCTGCACCGGGTTGCCGGCGACCAGGCCTTCGTTGCCAAGCCAGCGAAAGAAGCTGCGCCAGCACGAAAGAATGAGCGCGATGCCGCGCGGCTCGTGGCCGGCGCTGTGCAACTGGGCCATCCAGCGACGCACATGCGCCGTCTGCACCTTGTCGAACGCCAGCTTCGCCTCGGCCGCTTTCTCCGACAACGTCTTCAGGTGAATGGCGTACAGCTCGACCGTGCGCGCCGCCAGGCGGCGCTCCACGCGCACATGCTCCAGGTATCTTTCGACCAGGGCGGGATCAGCGGAGATAGCCATGGGCCGCATTGTTGATGATGGCCAGCGGCTCGCGCAACGCGCCCTTGAACGCCATGCCCCAACGCAGCCAGCAGGTCGTCGGCGCGGCAGCGTACTGCACGTCGAATGCACGATCGAATCCGCCGGCATGCGCGAGCCGCTGCGCGCGCCACAGGTGGTAAGGCTCCGTCACCACGATCAAGCTTTTCACGCCCGCGGCCTGCAGTACGGCGGTCGACAGCGCGAGATTTTCTCGCGTCGATTGCGAAGCGGGTTCGAGCAGCATCGGTCCGGCATAGCCCGACTGCAACGCATGGGCGCGCATCACTTCGGCTTCGATGCGGCCGTCTTCACGGTCGACGCCGCCCGAGAACACCAGGCGTTGCGCACGGCCCGCCGCCGCCAATGCCAGCGCGGCGTCGACGCGGCCGGTGAGGCAGGGGTTGGGTTTGCCGCGCAGGTAAGCGCGATTGCCCAGCACCAGCGCCGCATCGGCCACGCGTTCAGGTGGATGGGCGAGCCGATCGAGCGCATCGCGCCAGACGGTGATGGCAATGGCGACGTAGACGAACAGCAGCGCTGCCAGCAAGACGGCCGCCACGCCGAACCAGGGTGAGAGCCGGGGCCTAGCCCGACGCGCGACCCGGCTCGAGCGGCGCAGCCGGCCGATCAAGGCCGCAGTCGCGACAGCGCGCCCGAGGCCAGCTCGGCGATGCGTTCCAGAAACTCGGTGCCCATGTCGGAATTGAAGCGCTGTGCATCGGGCGACGAAAGGATCAACATGCCGAAGGCTGGCGACTCGGGTTCTGCGCGCAGCGGGATCATCGCGATCGACACGGCGGCACGCGGTTCGGCCAGCCATTGCGTGGCTTCGAAGCCGGAGTTGAGGCCGCAGTACGGCGCGGTCAGCGAGGTGGCAAGCGCCTTCACGTCGTCGCTCACCCATTGCGCATACGGCTCGTTGAGGTAGCCGGTATCGCAATCCCACACCTTGATGGCCGCCTGCGGCACCAGAAAAAGCGACTGCAATTCGTCGACGATCCGGTACGGCACGCCGCGCGGGTCGCGCGTGGTCAGGAGCCCCGCCGTCCAGCGTTGCAGGCGGTCGGATGCAACCACGTTCTCGGTGCCGTGCCGGATCATGTCCATCACGCGGTGCTCCAGCGCCTTGATCTTCTCGCGCAGCATTTCGGCCTGGCGCTCCTGCAGGCTGACGGCGCGATTGCCGTGCGGGCTGGTGAGCTGAACCTGGC
>JAQGMP010000006.1 GCA_028292285.1 Variovorax sp.
TCACTTCAACTGCGACATTGCGCCACTGTCTCGCTCGGCGCCCACGTCACTGTCATTGGCAGCCGGTTCTCCCGCCATCCCTTTCGATGCGGTCATCGTGTGCGCCGGCCTGGCCTCGGCGCGTCTATTGCGGCCGCTGGGCTTGCGGATACCGCTCGCGCCGGTCTATGGCCATTCGATCAGCGCCAACATCCGCGAGCCGCTGAACGCTCCGCAGAGCGCCGTCATGGACGAGCGCTACAAGGTCGCCATTTCGCGCCTCGGCCAACGGGTTCGCGTGGCGGGCAGCGCCGAACTCGGTGGCTCGCTCGATACGATGAACCCCGCAGCGCTTCAGACGCTCTACAAAGTGCTGCAAGACTGGTTTCCCGGCGCCGCAACACTGCAGGCCGGCGTGCAGCAATGGAAAGGCGCGCGTCCCATGCTGCCCGATGGGCCGCCCGTGCTCGGTGCCAGCGGCGTTGCAGGCGTCTGGCTCAACCTGGGACACGGTTCCAGCGGCTGGGCGCTGTCGTGCGGCAGCGCGCGGGTGCTGGCCGACCTGGTCGGCGGGCGCCGCCCCGAAATCGATCTCGAAGGTCTGGGCGTCGAACGTTTGATGCTGGCCTGAAAATCCAAAACGCCATGCAACGCATCACATCCGAGACCGTTTGCGATTTGTTCGACATCGCGGCCACGCGCCGCATCGAAGTCGCCTGCGCCGCCGCCTTCCCTGCCCACACACTGATGCAGCGGGCGGGCCTGGCCACCGCGCGGCTGGCGATGGCGATCGCGCCGCATGCGCGCACCGTCTGGATCGCCTGCGGTCCCGGAAACAACGGCGGTGACGGTTTCGAAGCGGCGTTCGAATTGCAGCGCCGCGGCTTCGCACCTGTGGTGACTTTTTGCGGCGACGAAGCGCGCTTGCCGCCGGATGCGATGGCGTCGCTGCGACGTGCACGCGAGGCAGGTGTCGCTATCGCGGACGAGCCGCCGGCACGACACGATCTCGCGATCGATGCGCTGCTCGGCATCGGATCAACACGTGCCCCGGAAGGCACGATGGCCGCCTGGCTGCAGCGCATGCGTTCGGATGCGGCGCCGTTGCTGAGCATCGATGTGCCATCTGGCCTGAACGCCGACACGGGCACGCTTGCCGCCAACGCGTCGCCGGGCGACAAGGACGCGACGCACTGCGGCGCTCGCTATTGCCTGAGCCTTTTGACGCTAAAGCCCGGCCTCTTCACCGCGCAGGGTCGCGATGCCGTGGGTGAGGTCTGGTTCGACGACTTGGGATGTGCCACGGTGACCGAGCCATCGGTTGCAAGGCTGGCCGGCAAGCCCATATCGGCCCCGCGAGCGCATGCGTCGCATAAGGGCAGCTACGGCGACGTGGCCGTGATCGGCGGCGCTCCCGGCATGGTCGGCGCCGCATTGCTGGCGGCATCGGCGGCACTGCACGCAGGCGCAGGCCGCGTGCTCGTCGGCGTGCTCGACCCGCATGCCGCTTCGGTGGACGCGCAGCAGCCCGAGTTGATGCTGCGCGAGGCCGAATCGCTCGACCTGTCGGCACTCACGGTGGTGTGCGGCTGCGGCGGCGGGACTGCTGTGCGCGCGCTGCTCCCGCGAGTCATTTCGGTCGCCAAATCACTGGTGCTCGACGCCGATGCCCTGAATGCGATCGCCGTCGACGTCGGCCTGCAGCAACTGCTCGAAGCGCGCGTGCGCCGTGGCCGGCCGACGGTGCTGACGCCGCATCCGCTCGAAGCCGCACGCCTGCTCGGCGTGTCCGCGGCCGAGGTGCAATCGGACCGGCTCGGCGCCGCCCGAATGCTGGCGGCGCGCTTTGGCGTGGTGGTGTTGAAGGGATCGGGATCCGTGGTCGCCGGCGACGGTGCGGCATCGATCGTCAATCTCACCGGCAACGCCCGTCTGGCCACCGCAGGCACCGGCGATGTGTTGGCCGGCATGGTCGGCGCCGCGCTGGCTGCCGGCCGGCCCCCGCTGGACGCGGCGCGCGAAGCGGTCTGGCACCACGGTGCGCTGGCCGATCGATGGCCTGAAAATCAGCCGCTCACGGCCGGCGCGCTGGCCCGCCGCCGGCCCGGTTGATCGCGACCCGATCAGCCACGGCCCACGAACGGCATCTTGGTCGCCATGATCGTGTGGAACAACACGTTGGCTTCGAGCGGCAGGTTCGCCATGTACAGCACCGACTGACCGACGATCTTCACGTCGATCAAAGGCTCGATCGCCATTTCGCCACTCGCTTGCGGCACACCCTTGGCCATGCGTGAAGCGAGTTCGGTCATGGCGTTGCCGACATCGACCTGCCCTACGGCAATGTCGTACTTGCGGCCATCGAGCGAAGCCGTCTTGGTCAGGCCCTTCACCGCATGCTTGGTTGCGGTGTAGGCGATCGAATTGGGCCGCGGCGTCGTCGCCGAGATCGAGCCGTTGTTGATGATGCGGCCGCCGCGCGGCGTCTGCGCCTTCATCGTGCGGAAAGCCTGCTGGATGCAATAGAACATGCCGCTCAGGTTGATGTCGACGACGCCCTTCCATTGCGCTTCGGTCCAATCTTCGAAAGCACCCGGCGGGTTGCCGACGCCGGCGTTGTTGAACAGCAGATCGACCCGGCCGAAGCGGTCGACCGCAGCGGCGAACAGTGCCTGCACCGA
>JAQGMP010000020.1 GCA_028292285.1 Variovorax sp.
TCGGCCTCGCGGCGCAGGTGCGTCGCGATGAGCACGGTGCGCTTGCCGGCGTGTGCCGAAAGGCGCTGTAGCACGTCGCGTGCGACCTCGGCATCCAGCGCTTCGGTCGGCTCGTCGAGCAGCCAGACATCGGGCGGTCGCAGCAGCAGTCGTGCGAGTGCGCGCCGGCGTGATTGACCGCCGGATAGGCCGAGTCCGCCCTCGCCGAGACGTGTGTCCAGGCCCGCGGCCGTTGCTCGGATGTCCTGCGCGAGGCCTGCGGCTTCGAGCACCTGCCACAGGCGGTCGTCGCCGGCTGAAGGATCGGCCAGGCGCAGGTTGTCGCGCAGGCTGTCTTGAAAGAGCTCGGTCCGTTGCGTGAGCAGACATGCGGGCAGCGCAGCGGCCGTGCCGGTGCGGGGCATCAGCTCGCCGGCCGCGATGGCAAGCAGCGTGGATTTGCCGGCGCCGCTCGGTCCGATCAGCGCAACACGCTCGCCGATGCCGATGCGCAGCGACACGCTGTGCAGCACGGTCGCGCCGATGCTGGAATGCGCCACGGTGACGGCGTCGAAGCGCAGGGCGGTGTCGCGCGCGATGACGGCATCCGGCGGCGCAGCGAGCAACACGGCGCAAGCCTCGGCGTCGGCGTCGGCGTCGGCGGCATCAGCAACGGCAGTGGAGGCGGTGGCGGATGAAGTCTGCGGCGCATCGTCCAACGCCATGCGTGGTGCCAGCCGCCGCACGGCCAGCCAGGTGCGCCCCGCATCGAGCGCGCCGCGACGCAATGCAGCGAAGGGCTCGACCGCGGTGAGTGCGACCAGCAGCGCCAACGCCGCCGCGGGCGCGCCGATGCGGCCTTGGCCGACCAGCGCACCGACGGCCAGCCGTACGGCGACCAGGCTGACCGTCCCGGCCACGCCGTAAGCCGCGCCGGCGTTCGCTTCGAGACGGTTCAGCGCGAGGTCGGCCGCGGCCAGGCACCGATCCGCATCGGCAAGTGCGTCCCGCTGCGCATCGATGCGGCCGGCCATCACAAGATCGGTTTGTCCCGCGACCAGATCGACGGCGCGAGCGCGCAGCACTTCGATCGCATGCGCGCGCTGCACCGAGGGCCGGCGCGCGCGACGCGCCACCACGACTGCGATGCCCCAGCCGCTCCCGATCAGCCACGCCGCCAGCGCAATGCCCATGCCGATCTGCATGAAGCCGAGGATGACGCCGGCCAGCAAGGCGGCGCCCAGTGCGGCCAGCGCCGGCACGACAAGCCGCAAGTAGAGGGACTCGAGCGCGTCGATGTCCGAGGTCAGCCTGAAGAGCACACGCGAAGGGCGCATCAGCAGCTCGCGCGCGGCGCCGGCACGTGCCCAGCCGCGGAACAGCCGCACGCGCAATGCTGCCAGCACGGCGAAGGTCGCGTCGTGCGTGACCAGCCGCTCGCCGTAACGCGAGGCAGTGCGCCCGACCGCCAGCAAACGAATGCCGGCCGAAGGCATGAAGACGTCGAACATGAACGCCGTCGCAACGTTGGCGCCGGCCAGCGCCGTCGCGGTGATGAACCAGCCGGAGAGGCCGAGCAGCGCCATGCCGGCGAGGACGGTCAGCGATGCGAGCAGGGCACCGACCAGCAGTGCACGCGGTTGCGCGTCGAGGTATGCGCTCAATACAAGCCGCAACGTGGATCGCCGTTCGCTCCGGCGCATGCGACGCGGGGACGGGTCGGTGCGATCTGTGCGAACGGCGCTCATGCGGCCTCCCTCACGCCATCGAATGCGGCGAACGCAGCAACCGCGTCGACCGGACCGAGGTTCACCACGCGGTCGAGCCGTGCGGCCAGCACCGGATCGTGCGTCGCGACGATCAACGTCTTGCCGCGGGCCAGCGCCATCAGCGCATCGGTCACACGCAATGCGGTTTCGGTGTCGAGGTGCGCGGTGGGTTCATCGACCAGCAGCAGATCGGCGCCTGCCTGCACGGCGACGCGCGCCAGCGCCAGCCGCACCGCTTCGCCACCCGACAGGCCGCCGCCGCCCTCGCCCAGCGCGATGCCGAGCCGAGCCTGCGCCACATCGCCCAGGTCCGCGAAATTCAAGGCAGCTTCGATCTGCGAGGTGCCCGCACCGGCACGGCCGAGGCCGACATTGCCTTGCACCGAACCTGCGAACACGTGCGGCCGCTGCCCCATCCAGCCGATGCGCTTGCGCAGTGCGCCGACACTGCGGTCGGTCAACACGGTGCCGCCGATGACGATGTCGCCGCGGTCGGCCGGCAGCAGCCCGGCCAGCAACGACAGCAGCGCCGTCTTGCCGGCGCCGCTCGCGCCCATGAGCGCGATGTGTTCGCCCGGCGCGACGCGAAGATGGAAGTCGTCGAACAGCGGCGCCTCGCTGGCATGCGCGAAGTGAAGATGGCGAACCACGACGCCCGGTGCGGCACGCAGGGTCGATGTCTGGCCGGCCGTCCTCGGTGCGACAGCGACGACAGTCGATGCCACTGCGCCCGGCAGCATCACGATGTCGTCGCCGATCGCAGCGAGCGCCTGCAACGCCGCTTCACCGGCCGCGCGGTCGTGCCACACGGCCGACAGCTCCCGCAGCGGCTCGAAAAATGCCGGCGCCAGCAACAGGACGAAGAGGCCCTGCCCCAAGCCGAGCGGCGCGCCCCAGGTGCCGAAGTGCAGCGTGCCGAGCAAATGGAAGCCCACGTAGGCCGCGACCATCGCCACGCCGAGTGCCGAGAAAAGCTCGAGCACGGCCGACGACAGGAAGGCGATGCGCAACACGGCCATGGTGCGGCGGCGCAGCGATTGCGCGGCGTCACCGAGCCGCCCGGCCGTGAGGTCGACAGCGCCCAGCGCACGCAAGGTGGCGAGGCCGCGCAGCCGGTCGAGCAGAAAGGCGTTCATGCTGCCCATCTCGACCATTTGCGCCTCGCTCGCGGCGCGGGCGCGCCAGCCGACAAGGGCCATGAACACGGGGATGAGCGGCGCCGCGGCGAGCAGCACCAGCGCAGCGAGCCACGACAGGCTGGCGACCGCGACGAGGATCACCAGCGGCAC
>JAQGMP010000051.1 GCA_028292285.1 Variovorax sp.
GCGACGCTGTCGGCCACCGGAAATCCGAAGGTGCAAAAGGGTTTCGGTCCGCTGGTCGATGGCTTCATCCGCGTGCCGCTGAACGACATCGAGGCGCTGAAAAAGGCGACGCAAGACAACCCGAACGTGGTCGCGGTGTTCCTCGAAACGATCCAGGGCGAAGGCGGCATCCATCCGATGCGCTGGGATTACCTTCGGCAAGTCCGCGCGCTGTGCGACGACCGCGACTGGCTGATGATGGTCGACGAGGTGCAGTGCGGCATGGGTCGCACCGGCAAGTGGTTCGCGCACCAGTGGGCCGATATCAAGCCCGACGTGATGCCGCTGGCCAAGGGCCTCGGTTCGGGCGTGCCGATCGGTGCGGTGGTGGCAGGCCCGAAAGCGGCACACATCTTCGGCCCGGGCAACCACGGCACCACCTTCGGCGGCAATCCGCTGGCGATGCGTGCGGGCGTCGAAACCATCCGCATCATGGAAGAGCACAAGCTGCTCGACAACGCCGCCAAGGTGGGCGCTCATTTGAAGGCGGGCCTGGAGCGCGAATTCGAAGGTGTGGCCGGCGTGAAAGACGTGCGCGGCCAGGGTCTGATGATCGGCATCGAGCTCGACCGTCCCTGCGGCGTCATCCTGAACCGTGCTTGCGACGCCGGCCTGCTGCTGAGCGTGACGGCCGACAGCGTGATCCGCCTGGTGCCGCCGCTCATCCTGAGCACGGCCGAGGCCGACGAAATCGTCGCCCTCCTCGCGCCGCTGGTGAAGGCCTTCCTGGCGGAGCCGGTCAAATGAGCCTGCCCACCAGCCATCCGGTTCGGCACTACCTGCAGTTTTCGGACTTCACCGCGGACGAGTACGCCTACGTGTTCGAGCGCGCAGCGATCATCAAGCAGAAGTTCAAGACCTACGAAAAGCACCAGCCGCTGACCGACCGCACGCTGGCGATGATTTTCGAGAAGGCCTCGACGCGCACGCGCGTGAGCTTCGAAACGGGCATGTACCAGCTCGGCGGCAGCGTGGTGCATCTGACCACCGGGGACAGCCAGCTCGGCCGTGCGGAGCCGATCGAAGACAGCGCCAAGGTCATCAGCCGCATGGTCGACATCGTGATGATCCGGACCTTCGGGCAAGACAAAATCGAGCTCTTTGCCGAGCACTCGCGCGTACCAGTCATCAACGGTCTCACCAACGAGTTCCACCCCTGCCAGATCCTGGCTGACATCTTCACCTTCATCGAGCATCGCGGCTCGATCGCGGGCAAGACAGTGGCCTGGGTCGGCGACGGCAACAACATGGCCAACACCTGGCTGCAGGCCAGCGAGATCCTCGGCTTCAAGGTGCACGTGAGCACGCCGAGCGGATATGAGGTCGACCAGTCGGTCGCCGGCATTCGGTCGACCGACAGCTACAAGGTGTTCACCGACCCGATGGAAGCCTGCCGCGGCGCCGACCTCGTGACCACCGACGTCTGGACCAGCATGGGCTGGGAGGCCGAGAACGACACGCGCCGCAAGGCCTTTGCCGACTGGTGCGTCGACACCGAGATGATGGCCGTGGCGCAACCCGACGCGCTCTTCATGCACTGCCTGCCCGCGCACCGCGGCGAAGAAGTGGAAGCCGCCGTGATCGACGGGCCGCAATCGGTGGTGTGGGACGAGGCGGAGAACCGGCTCCATGCGCAAAAAGCGCTGATGGAGTTCTTGCTGCTCGGCAAGCTCTGAGTCGGCTTCACTGCGCAAGCCGTCCTGCGACGGCAACGCTCAGTGCGAAGCGAACGCAGCAAGATTCAGTTGCGTCGCGACGCCGAGCAATCGTTTGTCACGCGTCCATAGGCGGGCCATGGGCATCAGGCGGGTGGATGCGAGGAGATGCAGGTCGACATATCCGATGCCCATTCCAAACAGTCGCTCGGCATCCAGGAGCGACATCACCTCGTCCGGACTGGCCACCGGAACTTCTGGCAGCGCTTGAAGTGCGCTCACTACCTCGTCCCGCCTGGGCAAGCTTCCCAGTGCAATCTCGCCGATGACGAACGGATGGGCGAGGACCTGACCTTCCTCAAGCAAAGCCTGCAGGGCTGCGTCTCCCTTTGCCAGATGGTCGATCCAGACGGAGGTGTCAACGAGGATCATCGGCAGGTTCTGCTCGCCGGCGCGGCACGGGCCGAAGTCCGGGCGCCGTGCCTCCTAAAAGCGCCAGACGTCGGGCCGCTTCCAATTGGACGAAGCTGCGCAAGGCTTGCTGTATGAGCGCCGAGTTTTCCTGAATGCCGGTGAATTTCCGTGCCTGAGACAGCAGTTCGTCATCCAGGGTGACAGTTGTGCGCATCGAATACTTTCAACGAATCGAGCATCAAATTTAGCACCATTTGATGCCCCGTCTGTCGCGCTCGATAGGCTTTACGCGTCATACCTTAATGTGTACATTGTTCACATATTCAAAGGAGTGCCTATGGACTACCCCGAAATCGCTTCCCGCGTCGATTGGCAGCGCGAGCGCGACGCCTTGCTCCTCGCCGAAAAAGACCTGATGCGCGCCCACGATGCATTGAATGCACGCCGCCGACGTTTGCCCATGACCGAAATCACCGGTGACTACGTCTTCGCCTCGACGGCACGAGCCGATCTGCGCCTGCCCGATCTGTTCGACGGGCGCGAGCAACTGATCGTCTATCACAACATGCTCGCGGCCGACCACATCTGCCCCGGGTGCTCGCTCTTCAGCGACAACCTCATGAACAACTTCGCGCACCTTCATGCGCGTGGAACTACGTTCGTGATGGTGGCGCGCGCCGATGTCCCGCGCATCGAGCAGGTGAAAGCGCGAATGGGCTGGACCTTTCCCTGGGTCTCCTGTGCGGGCACGACCTTCCACGAAGACTTCGTGACGGCGCAGAACAACGCCTCGTTCGGCCTCTCGGTGTTTATCCGCAAAGACGACCGCGTGTTCCAGACCTGGTTTACTTCGGGCCGTGGCGTCGAGAACGCGAGCAACACCTTCAACCTGCTCGATCTGACCCCGCGTGGCCGGCAAGAAAGCTGGGAAAAGTCGCCGTCGGGCTGGCCGCAGAACCCGC
>JAQGMP010000054.1 GCA_028292285.1 Variovorax sp.
GAAGGCTTCGTGCTCCAGGTGTTTCCGGAAGTGTTCGGCGTCAAGATTCCGCCCGAGCGGCTCATCATCACCGGCGAGCTCAACTTCAACCAGCTCGGTCCCAACAACGACCGGCTCGGCCGCGCCAACGAGCGCGCGCAGCCGGTGCTCGAGTGGTATGCCGACATCCTGCAGCGGCACAACATGCTGCCCGGCGGTTTCGGCGAAAAGATCTT
The DNA here is from genome assembly GCA_028292285.1 of Variovorax sp. Lineage (GTDB taxonomy): Bacteria > Pseudomonadota > Gammaproteobacteria > Burkholderiales > Burkholderiaceae_C > Variovorax. The sequence goes on from JAQGMP010000054.1 coordinate 216, forward strand.
CCTCGCCGAAGATTCGGGCGAGTTCGCGGCCGGCACCGGGCCGGCGCACGTGCGCAGCTTTTTCCGCGCGGGGGTCGACACCACCATCTCGGGTATCGGTGCCACGCTCAATCTGCTGGCACGCAACCCGGATCAGCTGGCGCTGGTCAAGGCCGATCCGGCCAAGATCAAGGGCGCATTCGAAGAGGCGTTGCGGCTGCAGTCGCCGGCGCAGGTGATGTTCCGGACCACGACGGCCGACGTCGACTTGAGCGGCTACCGGCTGAAGGCCGACACCAAGGTCGGCTTTCACATGGGCGCGGCCAACCGCGACCCGCGCAAGTGGACCGACCCCGACACCTTCGACGTCACGCGGCAAACCGCCGGCGTGCACCGCGCCTTCGGCAACGGCTCGCACGTGTGCGTCGGCCAGATGATCGCGCGGCTGGAGGCCGAATGCATCCTGGGCGCGCTGATCCGGCGAGTCAAAGCTATCGAGCCGACCGGGCCCGCCGTGCCGCGCCTCGTCAACACGCTGCGCACGCTCGACACCCTGCCGCTGCGCCTCGTTCGCGGTTGACGCGGCTGCCTCTTGCGTCCGTGTCCCCTGCATCGGGGACAGACGCGGGCAGCCGGTCGGACCGATAGTCCGCTCATCCCAAAAAGACCCGGAGACCACACCATGCCGACCCCCCGCCGCACTGCCCTGCTGGGCAGTCTTTTTCTCATGCCTTTGCTCCTTGCAGGCCACGGCCTGACGCACGCGCAGGGCGCCAAGGAGATCCCGGTGGGCGTGTTCAACGCGACCACCGGCGTGTATGCCTTCGGTGGCGTGCCGATTCAAAACGGCATGAAGATGGCGCTCGAAGAAGCCAACGACAAGGGCCTGCCGGGCGGCGCCAAGTTCAAGATTTTCGAAGGCGACACCGCAGGCGACAAGGGCCAGGTCATCAACCTCGTCAACCAGTTCGTCAAGCGCGATCAGGTGTCGCTCATCCTCGGCCCGACGACCAGCCTGGAGGCGCTGGCCGGCGCGCCGGTCGCCAACGATTTGCAGGTGCCGATGTTCGCCATCGGCAGTTCCAACGACATCCTGACGACCGGCCCGTGGGCCTACAAGGTGCAGGCGTCGGCACTCGACATCATGGGCTTTCTCGGCAAGCTGAGCGTCGAAAAGCTCGGCGTGAAACGCATCACCGTGGTGTACGACCAGGGCAGCGAAGGCTACATCTCGCAAGCCGGCGCGTTGCGCGACTACGTGAAGAACCACGGCGCGACCATCGTGTCGGAAGAGAAGATTCTGGCCAGCGACAGCAACTTTCTTGCGCTCGCGACCAAGATCTCGAACCAGGAAACGGACGCCGTCTTTATCGCCGCGCCGGCCGAGCTGTCGGCCAACTTCTTTATCCAGCTGAGGCAGGCCGGGCTCGACCCCAAGGTGAAGTTCATCGGCCCGTCGACGCTGGCATCGCAAGGCTTCATCAAGACCGGTGGCAAGGCGGTCGAAGGCGCGTTTTTGGTGTCGGACTATTCACCGGCCGCGGCATCGCCGCAGAACGTCGCCTTCGTGGCCGCGTACAAGGCACGCTTCAAGAATGCGCCGGACAACTGGGCGGCCATGGGTTACACGCTGGGCCAGCTCGCGGCGCAGGCCGTCATCAATGCCGGCCCCAACCCCGACCGCAAGAAGATCCGCGACGAAATCGGCAAGCTCAACCGCGTGCCGGTGGTGATGGGCGTCGGCACCTGGAGCGTGAACACCGCGCGCCAACCGACCTACGGCGGCGTGCTGCTGACCGTGAAAGACGGCAACTTCGTCGCGGTGCAATGACATGAACACACTCCATCGCAGAACCGCACTGCTCGCCGCCGTGCTGCTCGCAACGAGCGGCCTCGCGTCGGCGCAGGCCGCCAAGGAAATCCCCGTCGGCGTCTTCAACGGCCTCACCGGCACCTATGCCTATGGCGGCGTGCCGATCCAGAACGGCATCAGGCTGGCACTGGAAGAAGCCAACACCAAGGGCCTGCCCGGCGGCGCCAAATTCAAGATCATCGAAGGCGATTCGGCTGGCGACAAGGCGCAGGCCGTGAGCCTGGTCAGCCAGTTCGCCAAACGCGACCAGGCGCTGATGATCCTCGGCCCGACCACCAGCTTCGAGGCGCTCGGTGCCGCGCCGGTCGCCAACGAGCTGCAGGTGCCGCTGTTCGCCAACGGCAGCGCCAACGACATCCTGACGACCGGTCCCTGGGCTTTCAAGGTGCAGGCCTTTGCGACGGACATCATGGGCTTCCTCAGCAAGTTCACCATGGAAAAGCTGGGCGCCAAACGCATCACGCTCATCACCGACCAGAGCAACGACGGCTACGTCGCGCAACGGGCGGCTTTCCTGAAGGAGGTCAAGGCGGCCGGTGCGCAGATCGTCAGCGACGAATCGATCGTCGGCTCCGACAGCAACTTTCTGGCGCTGGCGACCAAGGTGTCCAACCAGGATGCCGACACCGTGTTCATCGCCGCGCCCGCCGAGCTGGCGGCCAACCTGCTGATCCAGATGCGCCAGGCCGGCGTCGACCCGAAGATCCGCTTCGTCGGCCCGTCCACCCTCGCCTCGCTCAACTTCATCAAGATCGGCGGCAAGGCGGTCGAAGGCACGTACATCGTTTCGGACTACGCGCCCAGCAACCCGTCGCCGCAGAACGTGGCCTTCGTCAAAGCCTA
>JAQGMP010000132.1 GCA_028292285.1 Variovorax sp.
AGGCGTTCATTTCATCCAGGGTCAGTTTTCGGATGGCGCGCACTGCGCCGTGGCACGCCATGGTCGACAAAAGCTCGTTTAGGGCGCGCTGCACAACCGAGCTGGCGTCGTGCTGCGACAGTTCGGCCAGCACGCTGCGCGCCAGTTCGACCGGATCGCCGTCCGCCAAGGTGCCGGGCACGGCACGTACCGCGAGGGTGCGAGGCGAAAACGCGGTGATTTCAAGACCGAGCGTCGGCAGGATTGCGGCACAGGCCTCTGCCGTCGCGACTTCTTGCGGTGTCGCCGCGAAGGTCGCCGGAATCAGCAGCGGCTGGCTGGTGATTGCCGCGCCGTCGAGCTGCGTCTTGAGCCGCTCGTAGACGATGCGCTCGTGCGCCGCATGCATGTCCACGATGATGAGTCCTTGCCGGTTCTCGGCCAGGATGTAGATGCCTTGCAGCTGGGCCAGGGCGCGGCCGAGCGGCCAGGCTTCGTCGGTGGCGGCGGCATTTGCATTAGCCTCAACGGCTGCGCCGACGCCCGCGGTGCGATCCGCCGACAAGGAAGATGGCAGCCAGGGTGCGGACGCGGCGCCGCCCTCTGCAGGGGCCGGCTCGGCCGGGCTTTGCGGCCACATCGCGAAGGCGTCGCCGAGGCCCCGTTCCGCGGCGAAATGCATGCCCGACTGAGCCCAGGGCGCCGGTGCCGGCGGCGCGACCTGCCTGAAAAACGGCGTGTTCACCGTCGTCGCCGCTTCGCCGGCACGCGGCGCGGCCAGCGCGTTCTCGACGGCATGGCGCACCGCCTGATGCACCTCGCGCCCATCCCGGAAGCGCACTTCGATCTTCGTCGGATGCACGTTGACGTCGACCCGCGACGGATCGATCTTCAGGTACAGCGCATACACCGGCTGGCGCTGGCCGTGGAGCACGTCTTCGTAGGCGCTGCGAACGGCATGGGCGAGCACCTTGTCGCGCACGAAGCGGCCGTTGACGTAGAAAAACTGCTGGTCGCCGCGCGAGCGCGCCGCATCGGGAATGCCCGCGCGGCCGGCCACATGCACCGCGCCGCCCTGGTGATCGACCGCCACGCTGCGGGTGACGAATTCATCGCTCAGCGCATCGCCCAGGCGTTGCTCCCGGCTGGTGGCGACGCGCCACTGCTCGACCAGCCGTCCGTCGTGCCAGATCGCAAAGCCGACGTCGGGCCGCGCCAGGGCGTGGCGCCGCACCGCTTCGACGCAGTGGGCCAGTTCGGTCGCATCGGTCTTCAAGAACTTGCGGCGTGCCGGCGTGGCAAAAAACAGTTCGCGCACTTCGAGCGTGGTGCCGATGGCGCGTGCCACCGGCCGCAGTTCGCCGGTGCGGCCGTCGAGCGCCCATGCACTCGCGCCATCGGCATCGCGCGACTGGATCGTCATGTCGGCGATCGCGTTGATGGCGGCCAGCGCCTCACCGCGAAAGCCCATCGTGCCGACGGTTTCGAGTTCGCCCAGGCTGGTGATCTTGCTGGTGGCGTGGCGCCGCAGCGCCACCGTCAGTTCGTCGCGCGGAATGCCCAGGCCGTCGTCTTCGACGGCGATGAGCCGCACGCCGCCGGCCGAAAGGCGCACGGTGATCTGCGTCGCGCCGGCATCGAGCGCGTTGTCGAGCAGCTCGCGCACGACCGAGGCCGGCCGCTCCACGACTTCGCCGGCGGCGATCTGGCTGATCAGCTCGTCGGGGAGTTCGCGGATGGGGCGGCGCGGGGTCGCGGCGGGAGTTGAATTCGGAATGACGGGGAGGGCGCTCACGCTGGCATTTTAGGAGCCGACCCGCCGCGGGCGCTCAGTGGTGCCGGGTCCGCAGCGTCTGCGAGGGCGATTCGCCGAAGCGCGCCCGGTAATCGGCGGCCAGGCGACCGGCATGCATAAAACCGTAGCGCGTGGCGAGGTCGCCGACCTGCATGCCTCCTTGCACGCCGCCCTGTTGCGACGCCGCACGCAGTTCGTCGCGCAAGCGGTCGAGCCTCGCGTTGCGCATGAACGCCGTCGGGCTTTCACCCGTGTGCTGGCGAAACGCGCTTTGCAAAGCCCGCGCGCTCACGCCCAGGTGTTGGCACAGGTCGGCCAGCGACACGGCTTGGTCGAGACGGCTCGCCATGTACTCCTGCGCGCGCCGCACCGTGCGCGGCACCAGCGCGCGGCGAGCCCCGCCGCCATCGAGCGCGGCGCCGTGGTTGTGCGGCACGCACAGCAGCAGGCTGGACATCAGATAGGCCTCGGCCTGCTCGGCGAGCAGGCTTCCGGTGAGGCTGTCGCCCGCATCCAGCGTGTCGCGCAGGCAGCGGATGAAGTGCAGCACCGGCGCGAGCGCGGGGTCGCTCAGTCGCACACCGAGGTCGAACACCAGCGGCTGACCGATGCTCGCCTGCGCGAGTCGTTCGAGCTGCGTTTGCAGAGCGACGCGCGACAGCTTGACGATGAGGTGCGGGCTGTCGTCGGCCCAGCGCATCGAAAGCGGCTCGGTGGGCGAGGGCAGCGAGGCCGTGTGCACGTCGGCCCGCACCGACTGGCCGCCGCAGCGCACCTCGGCGCCGCCATGCAGCGGAATCTGCAGCAGGAAAAAGTCCTTGAGGTAGCCCGGCTGGATGTCGACGCAGGGGCCGTACTGCACGTAGTTGAGGCTGACGTCCTTGTGCAGCGGTGCGCTGTGATGGCAGGCGTCGAGCGGCCGCCGCGGTGTCACCGGCGCCAGCAGGTGCGGACAGAAGATGCGCGCCACGCTCTCGCGCGCTTCGTCCACGTCACGGCTGTGGAACAGCGCGTAGCGTTGCAGCGGCAGGACGGGCGCGGGATGAACCATGGCTTGGCACGTTAGCAAGAAGCAAGCCCCGGCGCCATCCGCGAAAACATGCATTTCGCGGATGGCCGATGCGTTTTTCGGCTGCGCGTCGCACGGCTCGCGGCCTAGCCTGCGGACTTCTCATATTCAGGAGGTCGCACCATGTTCAAAGGTCTTGCAGGCAAGAGCGCCATCGTCACCGGCGGTGCGACGCTGATCGGCGCGGGCCTCGTGCGCGCGTTCCACGCCGCGGGCGTGAAAGTGGTCATCGCCGACATCGACGCCGAGCGCGGTAAGGCGCTGGCAGATTCGTTGCCGCAGGGCGTGGTGTTCCGCCACACCGATATCACCGACGATGCCCAGGTGCAGGGCTGCATCGGCGACACGGTGGCGCGGCACGGCGGCATCGACTTTCTGGTGAACCTCGCCTGCTCCTATGTCGACGACGGCATCGCGTCCTCGCGGGCTGACTGGCTGACCTCGTTCAACGTCAATGTCGCCAGCGCCGTGATGATGCTCAAGGCGGCCCGTCCGCACTTGCAGCACCCGGGCGCCGCCGTCGTCAACTTCACCAGCATCTCGTCGGGCGTCGCGCAGACCGGGCGCTGGCTCTACCCGGTGAGCAAGGCCGCGATGCTGCAGCTCACCCGTGCCATGGCGATGGACCTGGCGACCGAAGGCATTCGCGTGAACAGCGTGTCGCCGGGCTGGACCTGGTCTGCCGTAATGGACCAGCTGAGCGGCGGCGACCGTGCCAGGACCGATCGCGTGGCCGCGCCTTTTCACATGCTGCGGCGCGTGGGCGATCCGGACGAGGTCGCGCAGGTGGTGCTCTTTTTGTGCTCGGAACACGCGAGCTTCGTCACCGGCGCCGACTACGCGGTCGACGGCGGTTATTCCGCGATGGGCCCCGAGTCGCACGAGCCTGCCATTCCGAAGCTGATGGCCTGAGCGGGCGTATCGGACACCCCCGGAACACAACAGGAACACACCATGATCAAGACAGTGGGCATCGTCGGCGCCGGCTTCGCAGGCCTCAGCACGGCCAAGGTTCTGAAAGCGCTGGGCTACCAGGTGCAGGTTTTCGAAAAGGAGCCCGACGTCGGCGGCGTCTGGTCGGCGTCACGCCGCTACCCGGGACTGACGACGCAGAACGTGCGCAGTACCTATGCGCTGTCGGACCATCCGATGCCATCGAGCTATCCGGAATGGCCGTCGGGCGAGCAGGTGCAGACGTACATGCAGAGCTACGTCGACCGCTTCGCGCTGGCGCCGCACATCCAGTTGAACACCGCCGTCGAAAGCGCAGAACTCGACGAGGCGGCCGGCGTGTGGACGGTCGCCACCCGAAGCGGTGCGGCAGCCGAACCCGCCGGGCCCGCCGTGCACAAGTTCGACTATCTGGTGGTCTGCAACGGCATCTTCAGCGAACCGTCGATCCCCGTTTACGAAGGCAGCGAAGCCTTCGTCGCCGCCGGCGGCCGGGTCTGCCACACCAGCCAGTTCAACGAGGCCGAGGCGGCACGCGGCAAGCATGTGCTGGTGGTGGGCTATGGCAAGTCGTCGTGCGACGTGGCCAACGCGGTGGCCGGCATCAGCGCGAGTACGACGGTGCTGGCGCGCCACCTGATCTGGAAGATCCCGAAGAAGTTCATGAACGTCCTCAACTACAAGTTCCTGCTGCTGACGCGCATGGGCGAGGCGCTGTTCAAGTACATCGAACTGCGTGGCTTCGAGCGCTTCTTGCACGGTGCCGGTTTGCCGATTCGCAACTCGATGCTGGGCAGCGTGCAGTCGGTCGTGACCCGGCAATTGAAGCTGAACGAGATCGGGCTGCACCCGGGCACGTCGCTCGAAACGATCGCGCGCAGCACGGTGAGCCTGGTGAGCGACGGCTTCTACGACAAGGTGGCCGCCGGCGAACTGGCGGTGCGCAAGGGCATGAGCATCGCGAGCCTGCGCCCGGGCCATGCGGTGCTGTCGAACGGAGAAACGGTGCCGGCCGACATCGTGGTTTGCGGCACCGGCTGGCATCAGCGCGTGCCGTTTTTGAGCGATGCGCTGATGCGCCGGGTGACCGACGCGCGCGGCAATTTCCAGCTCTATCGATCGATCCTGCCGGTCGACGTGCCGAGGTTGGCTTTCAACGGCTACAACTCGTCTTTCTTCAGCCAGCTCAATTGCGAGATCGGAGCCCTCTGGCTGGGCGACCTGCTCAAGGGCGGCCTCAAGCTGCCGGCGCGCGAGGCGCAACTGGCGATGATCGAACGCCGCCTTGCCTGGATGGAAGAGCGCACCGACGGCAAGCATTCCCGTGGCACCAACATCATCCCGTTTTCGGTGCACAACATCGATGAACTGCTGCGCGACATGGGGCTGCAGCTCGGCCTGATGACGCGCTTCAAGCAGTGGCTGATGCCGATCGACCCGCGGGACTACCAGGTGGTGACGCAGCGGCTGCTGCGCCGCCATCCCGCTTGAGCGGCCTCAGTACCTGAGCCGGCTCAGGCGACGTCTTTCCAGTCCGGCATCAGCGCGTTCGACGGCAGCGTTTCGTCGAGCAGCTTGCGTGCGGTCTCGACGCCGGCCACCGGCAGCAGCCTGGGATCGAGCAAGCCGACCTGCACCAGCACGCTGGCCTGGTCCCAGTAGATGTGCTCGTGATAGAGCTTGTTGCCGCGGAACTTGATGACCGCCAGCAGCGGCACTTCGACCCGCTTGCCGGTCGGCGCGACGCCGGGAAGCATCCACGGAATTTCGGTGGTGTGCGTGAAGGTAAACAGCATTTCGTCGACCACCTGCGTGGCGCCGACGGTGCGCGAGATCGGCGTCAGCGCCGTGTCGGGCGGATTGCTGTTGACGAAGTGGTCGCTGTAGAAATGGTGGAGCTGCTTGTAGCCCACGCCGCCCGTCATGGTCGGGATGTGGTTGACGTACGGCTCGGGCACCATCGTGCTCATGGTGTCGTCGACGTTGCGCGTGCCGAACTCGTATTCGCAATGCTTGTCCCACAGCGCCGACAGATCGTAGTGCGGACCCATCGCGGCCTTGAGCGCGCCGATGGTGCGTTCGTGCGCCATCAGTGCCGAAGCCTTGTCGTAATGGTCGCCGCCGAGGCGTGCGAAGGCGTGGTCCATGCCGGGGTACACATAGAGCGCGATCTTGGGGCGGCCCTTGAGCGTTTGCACGATCTTGTCGCGCGCTTCGGGCGGGCAGAACTTGTCGAGCTCGGCGACGTGCAGCACCAGCGAGGTCTTGATGTTGTCGGCCTCGCCGAGCGCCGCGTCGATGCCCACGCCGTAGTAGCCCACGGCCACGTCGGCATCGGTGCGGCAGGCCGCCAGATACGCCAGCTTGCCGCCGAGGCAAAAGCCGAGCACGCCGACCTTGCCCGTCACTTCAGGGCGTGCGCGCAAGGTGGTGATGGCGGTCTGGATGTCTTCCATCCCCTTGGGTTCGTCGAAGCCCTGAAAGTAGCCGAAGGCGCGCTGCCAGTCGGCTTCTGTGTAGCCGAGATCGACGTTGGGTTCTTGCCGCCAGAAGATGTCGGGCACCAGCACGACGTAGCCTTCTTCGGCGTAGTAGTCGGCCACCTCGCGCATGGTGCTGTTGATGCCGAAAATCTCCTGCGCAAGCACCAGGCCCGGACCGCTGCCGCCGGCGGGCAACGCCAGATAGCCGCGGAAACTGCCACTGCCGTCGCCGGCTTTCATGTCGATGTACTGACCTGCCATTTGCACTGCCATTTGCATTCTCCGTGGGGTGTGGAACGAGCCGTCCGTAAAACTTTACGCTCGGATAGTTTAGGCGTAAAGTAGTTTGGTGGCGCGAAAGCTGCTTGTGGATTGTCCATCGATCAACACGATTTCCAAAGAACATGAAACGAGGCATTCCAAGCTTGCGCGGACAGGACCACACGGGGATTACCGTGCCCGACCTGCAGGCCGCCATCGACTTTTTCGTCGACGTCATCGGCTGTGAACTGGCGACCACTTTCGGGCCGTTTCGCGACGACACCGGCAGCTTCATGGCCGACACGCTCAACGTGCATCCGCGCGCCGTGGTCGAGCAGATCGCGCTGCTGCGTTGCGGCATGGGCTCGAACATCGAACTCTTCCAGTACAGCGCGCCCGACCAGCGGCAGGACATCCCGAAGAACAGCGACATCGGCGGGCATCACATCGCCTTCTATGTCG
>JAQGMP010000180.1 GCA_028292285.1 Variovorax sp.
CAGTCACAATCGTCGTCTTCGTCCCAGTCCCAATCGCAGCGCTGACGCTGCACTTTTTCTTTCGGAATCCCCATGAGCGTTTACGACAAACTGACCCAACTCGGCATCTCGCTGCCCTCCGTCTCGGTGCCCGCCGCGGCCTATGTGCCCTTCGTGCAGACCGGCAACCTGATTTTTCTGTCGGGCCACATCGCCAAGCAAGACGGCAAGCCGTGGGTCGGCCAATTCGGCGTCAACATGGGCACCGACGAAGGCAAGAAGGCGGCGCGCGCCATTGCCATCGACCTGCTCGGCACGCTGCACGCAGCGGTCGGCGACCTGAACAAGATCACGCGCATCGTCAAGGTGATGAGCCTGGTCAATTCCGCGCCCACTTTCACCGAACAACATCTGATCACCAACGGTGCCAGTGAGCTCTTCGCAGAAGTGTTCGGGGCCAAGGGCGCGCATGCGCGCAGCGCTTTCGGCGTGGCGCAGATCCCGATGGGTGCTTGCGTGGAGATAGAGCTGATCGCGGAAATCGGTTAACTAAAACGGAGGCGCAGCGGAGGCGGCCGCATCGCCGCCTCACGCAGCGCCGTAGCTCCGATTGATGTTTGCGTTCTGCAAACGCAATCCCTGAAAGTGGGAGCCCGTGAAGTCCACCTGCGTGCCTTGAATGCCGCTGCCCTCGACATGGCTGCCGGTGCAATCGAGAAACGCCACCTTCGACCATCTGCACTGATCCAGGTTCAGGTTCTTCAAAGCTCCGGCCTGGAGCTTGCAGTCGGCCCATTGCGATGCCTGAAACCGCACGTCGTCGACGGTGCAGCTCATGAAGTCGCATCCGGACATCGTCATGCTCTCCAGGCTGCAATCGCTGAACGTGCAGCCGATGAAGCTGCAAGCGGTCATGGTGGCGCCGCTGAGATCGCAGCCGGTGAAATGGGCGCCATCGAAGCGGCATGACGTCCACTCGGCTTGCCTGAAAGTGGTCGCCGTGAAGCCGCTTCCGCTGAAGCTGCTCGATGTCAAGGTGATCAGGTTCAGGTCGAGCCCGGCATAGCTGCTGCCGTCGCTCTCACCTGCAACGCCGGCGGGTGCTCCTCCTGCTCCCTTGCGCCACTTGTCGTGATCTTCGATCAGCTTTTTCGCGCTCATTCGCTATGCCCTTGCCTTCGTTTCATACGGCCGCTTCTTGAACTGTTTGCGGTAGTCGTCGTTGGCGGAACGCACCGGCAGGATGGTCGCGCCGTCGTCGCGTCGCAGGTTAACGACCAGGGCCGTGCCGCCCGCCTCCCAGGCCGCGAGGCTGGCCAATCCGACACCGGCAAAGGCACTGGCCGCGCCGGTGTCGCCGAGTCGCGCCGTCAGGTCGTAGCCGGCTTTGGGCTCGTGCAGTTTGAACCCCGGAAGCACGGCCGCGACAGCTTGCCGGAACAAGGCGCTTCGCTCGCTGGCCGCAGCGTCGCTTCCCGTGTCGTAGAAGATGCGTGCAGGCGTCTTGCCGTCCAGCGACTCCTTGACCGCGGCTTGCAGGGCCGCTTGCCATCGGGCACTGCGCTCGGCCGTGGAGAGCAACACCTTGTTGTCGTCCACACAGCTGACGACGTGAGGGCGGCACAACCATGCCAGTGCCGGCATGTTGTCGTACTGCGCCATCTGCACGTTGCTCCAGGGCGCGGGCACGTGCGCGGTGGCCTCGAAGCGCCGGTCTGCGCCGAAGTACGCGCCAGCGGGACCAGCAGAGCGGTCAAAGGCGCGAGCCTGAAATTTGCCGGGGCCGTGCGGGCTGCGGCTGCGCCGGCCATCGGCATGCGTGGTGATGTCACTTCGATCGCTCACATGAAGCGACCACTCGCGCAGCCACTCGGCAGCGGAAGGCCGCAACAGCAACAGGCTGGCGAACACCTCGCTCAGGTCGCCACGAACTTTGTCTCGCGACAGGATGCTGGCCAACGGCTCCTTGCGCGCGTTCTCCCAGCCGCCGGTTTCAGCGCGCATGGCATAGCCGTCTTCGGCAAGCAGCAACATGCTGTTGAGATCAGGGGCAATGTCGAAGCGCTTGAACACGCTCAACCAACTGGTGTCACTGAGGGTCTTGGCGCCCAGCACCGCATGCTGCTCGCTGATCTCGTGAAACGGCAGGCTTGCTTCGTTGTGCAGAGCGTTCTGCACCCGCTGCATGTACGGGGCCGACCATTCGGCAAACGGCCGATGCTGATGCGTGGGGATCGCCGCCTGAAAAGGAATGGCGTAGCTTTCCACGAAGCTTTCTTGCCGCAGGCCATCGACCGACCAGTGCGTCATTGCATCGCCCAGCGCCAAAGCCCGGAATAGATCGGCTCTGCGCCGGCAGGCATCGAGCGAACCGACAGGTGGCGGAAACGCCAGCCGGGCACCGCCCGCGGCTTCCACCTGCGTCCAGAGCGCGTAGGCTGGCGTCTGCTCCACGGCCAGCCCGACGCCCGCGACTTTCAGCGACCGGAAGACCACGTCGGCCGCGGATGGCGGCACGTAACGAGTGCGCTGTGCCATGCCGCGCCTACTGCATCGCCGGATCGCGACGAGGCGGTGCCGGCGGCTGCATGCTGATGGTTTCGGTAGCGACGCCGGCAGGCGGCTTGGCGCAGTTCTGGTACTCGTACTTCAGGTCGCCGGAC
>JAQGMP010000194.1 GCA_028292285.1 Variovorax sp.
GACCCGAAAATGCAGGTGCCGGTCGACGACCTGATCAAGGGAATGATCGTTCAGTCGGGCAATGACGCGACCCACGTGCTTGCCGAGGGCGTTGGCGGCACGCTCGAGCACTTCGTGGAACTGATGAACGAGCAGGCCAAGGCGCTCGGCATGAAGGGCACGACGTACAAAAACCCTGAAGGGTCGCCTGCGCCGGGCCACATGACGACGGCGCGCGACCTGAGCATTCTTGCCACGCGCCTGATCCGCGACTTCCCTGAAGAAGCCAAGTACTACGCGATCAAGAAATACCGGTACCCCGGCACGCCGTCGACCAACGACACCAATCGCAATGTGCTGCTGTTTCGCGATCCGACAATCGACGGGTTGAAAACCGGGCACACCGACACGGCCGGTTTTTGCATGATCGCGACCGCCAAACGCGATTTTCCGAACCTGCCGGGCGGCCGCCGGCTGTTGTCGATCATCCTGGGCGCTTCCAGCGAAGCGGCGCGCGCCAACGAGTCGCAAAAACTGCTGAATTGGGGCTACACAGCGTACGACGACGTGCGCCTGTTCGACGCCAATCAACCCGTTGCCACGCCCGCCATCTGGAAGGGCAAGGCCAACACCATCAAGCTGGGCCGGCCCGAAACAATCGTGGTGGCGGTGCCGTCGGGCTCGGCCAGCAAGATCAAGACGCAAGTCGCGCGCCCGGACCCGTTGGTGGCGCCAATCACCAAATACCAGGCCGTCGGATCGCTGAAAGTCACGCTCGGCGAGCAGTCGGTGGCCGACATTCCGCTCGTCGCGCTGGAGCCGGTGGAACAAGCCGGCGTGCTCGGGCGCGCTTGGGACGCTGTGCGACTCTGGATCAAGTAAGCGAAGCCGGAGGTTGGCCTGCGCCTGCCGGGCTGCTATACTCGTGGGCTTTTCGGAAATTCCCGAGGTGCCTTCGACGGCGCTCGGCGCAATTTCGAAGGGTTTCACGTTTTTGCATTTCAGGCCCCTCGCGTCACGACGAGGAATCCGCCGGGATGCGTTTTGGGACTAATTCATTCATGCCAACCATCAATCAACTGGTGCGTCAGGGTCGAACGGTCGAAAAGATCAATTCGAAGAGCCCTGCCATGCAGAACTCGCCGCAACGCCGCGGTGTCTGCACCCGGGTCTACACCACGACCCCGAAAAAGCCGAACTCGGCGCTGCGTAAGGTTGCCAAAGTGCGCCTCACGAACGGCTTCGAGGTCATTTCGTACATCGGCGGCGAAGGCCACAACCTGCAGGAACACAGCGTCGTGCTGGTTCGTGGCGGTCGTGTCAAGGACTTGCCCGGCGTGCGTTATCACATCGTGCGCGGTTCGCTCGACTTGCAAGGCGTGAAAGACCGCAAGCAGTCGCGTTCCAAGTACGGCGCGAAACGGCCGAAAAAGGCGTAATCGCCTTTGTGCCTCAAGAAGGCCTAAGGCTTTCTGCAAAAACAAACGGTGTTCGGCGTGCCTTGGCGGGTGCATCGAACGAAGTGACCCGATCTTGGGTCGAGTAAGTGAGAGTTCTTGTTGGCTCTCGCGGCACCGGAAACGGTGCCAACTGAAGCAAAGAGGTTAGTAACATGCCACGTCGTCGCGAAGTCCCCAAACGTGAAATCCTGCCGGACCCGAAGTTCGGCAATGTCGAGCTGTCCAAATTCATGAACGTGATCATGGAAGGCGGCAAAAAGGCGATCGCCGAGCGCATCATTTACGGTGCTCTCGAGCAAATCGAAAAGAAGAACCCGGGCAAAGATCCGGTCGAAGCTTTCACCATGGCCATCAACAATGTGAAGCCCATGGTCGAAGTGAAGTCGCGCCGCGTGGGTGGTGCGAACTACCAGGTGCCGGTCGAAGTTCGTCCGGTCCGTCGTCTGGCGCTCTCGATGCGCTGGATCAAGGAAGCCGCACGCAAGCGTGGCGAGAAGTCGATGGCCCTGCGTTTGGCCAACGAACTCATGGAAGCCACGGAAGGCCGTGGCGGCGCGATGAAGAAGCGCGACGAAGTGCACCGCATGGCCGAAGCCAACAAGGCTTTCAGCCACTTCCGCTTCTAAACCGTCCCTCAAATCAGACTGGCTGGAAGCCCGACCCACCGTGTGGTGGGCGGGCTTTCATCCGTTAACGGAGTAATTTTTCATGGCACGCAAGACCCCCATCGAGCGCTACCGCAATATCGGTATCTCTGCGCACATCGACGCTGGCAAAACCACCACCACCGAGCGCATCCTGTTTTACACGGGCGTCAATCACAAGATCGGCGAAGTGCACGACGGCGCGGCGACGATGGACTGGATGGAGCAGGAGCAAGAGCGCGGCATCACGATCACCTCGGCTGCCACGACCTGCTTCTGGAAAGGCATGGCGGGCACGTTCGACGAGCACCGCATCAACATCATCGACACCCCCGGCCACGTCGACTTCACGATTGAAGTCGAGCGCTCGATGCGCGTGCTCGACGGTGCTGTGATGGTGTACGACGCCGTGGGTGGCGTGCAGCCCCAGTCGGAAACCGTTTGGCGCCAGGCCAACAAGTACAAGGTTCCGCGCCTTGCGTTCGTCAACAAGATGGATCGCACCGGCGCCGACTTCTTGCGCGTGCGCCAGATGATGGTCGACCGCCTGAAGGCCAATCCGGTCGTGATCCAGATCCCGATCGGCGCCGAGGATCGCTTCCAGGGCATCGTCGACCTCGTCAAGATGAAGTCGATCATCTGGGACGAGGACAAGGGCGTCACTTTCAAGTACGGTGAAATCCCAGCCGACCTCGCCGACGTGTGCGCCGAATACCGCGAAAAGCTGGTCGAAGCCGCCGCCGAAGCGAGCGAAGAGCTGATGAACAAGTACCTCGAAGGCGAAGCGCTGACCGAGGTCGAAATTAAGGCCGGCATTCGCCAGCGCACCATCGCTGGCGAGATCCAGCCGATGCTGTGCGGCTCCGCCTTCAAGAACAAGGGCGTTCAGGCGATGCTCGACGCCGTCGTCGAATACATGCCGGCACCGACCGACATTCCGCCGGTCAAGGGCATGAACGAGGACGAAGAGCCTGTGACCCGCAGAGCGGACGACAGCGAAAAGTTTTCGGCTCTCGCCTTCAAACTGATGACCGATCCGTTCGTGGGTCAACTGACCTTCGTGCGCGTCTATTCCGGTGTGCTGACCAAGGGCGACAGCGTCTACAACCCG
>JAQGMP010000207.1 GCA_028292285.1 Variovorax sp.
AACTGCATGGCGGTACGAAGGCTGCGCAAGCTTTCGATGGCCAGATCGTCCGGTCGTTCGATGGCAAGCAACCTGACACCGGTCGCACCGGTGAGGCGCCGTTGTGCAATGCCCTTTTGCGCCGGGCTCAACGGGATGGTCGAGAAAACCGGCAAGCCGATGTTCATCTCGAGTTCATGCGGATCACGAATGCGTTGCTCGACCAGTGCATTGCGGATAAACGCGGCGAGTATCCCGAGGAACAAGCCCAGCACCAACGCGATGAGCACGATCATGCCGCGCTGGGGCTTGACTGGCCAATCTGGCACGGTCGCGCTGTCAAGCAATCGAACATTGCCGACCTTGCCTTCCTTGACCAGGCGCAGTTGCAGCGCCTGATTAAGCAGGGATTGGTAGAGGGCGGTGTTGACGGTAACGTCGCGCTGCATGCGGACGGCGTCTTGCTGAATGCCCGGCAACGCCTTGATGCGTCCCTGGACTTCATTGATGTCGCGACTGAGCGCTGCCACCTGGGCGTCGAGCGTCTGCACCAACGGATGATTCGAGGTGAAGCGAGCTTCGAGTTCACGACGCCGTTGTTGCGCTTCCAGCAGCTTGGTCTGGCGATCGACCGCGGTCGCCAGCACCAGCTTGGCTTCTTCGTCGAACGCGACGGTGCCCTTCTGGTTGCGGTAGCTGTTGTAGAGCTGTTCGGATTCTTCCAGCTGGCGCTTGTATTGCGGCAGTTGGACGTCCAGGAACGCCAACGTCTTTTGCGCTTCGGCGGCCTTGCGCTCGATGTTCTGGCGCACGTACTGGGTGCCGATCGCGTTCAGGATCTGCGTGACCTTGATGGGATCGGGATCTTGCAGCGTCGCGCTGATCACGCTCGTCTGCTTGCCCTTTTCGCCCAGGACCAGTCGCGATTGCAATGTTTCGATGGTGGATTGCTTCGACAGGCGGATGACACGGAATTGCGCACCGGCCTTGCCCAGCAATTCGCCGACGGTGAACTCGATCGGACCGTTCGGGGTGTCGGCCTTGAGCATCGTGCCCACCTTGCCGGTCAGTACCTCGCTCCAGCCTTTGTGCTCGAGCGTGTAGGCGCCATCGCCCTTGGCGGTCAGGATGAACTCGCTCGGCTCCAGGGCCGGGGGCACTTCGAAACGCGACACGGTGATCTTCTCGGTGCCCGACACGTAGCCGCCAAAGCCGAGGAAGCCCGGATTGGAAAGCTGTGACGCATGGCGTGACAGCCAGCCGCCGATCAGCGGCACATAGCGCGGATAGGCGTCGACGTACAGCTTGGTCGCCTCGACCGCCTGGCCGACGATCATTCGCGAGCGCAAGATTTCGATTTCGGCGCTCGCCGGCGTTTTCAGGTCGAACTGCGCATTGGCCTCACCCAGAAAGCTCTTGTTGTTCTCGCCTTCTTCGACCTGGATGAGCAGGTTCGATTCGTATATCGGCTGGCTCAGCAAGGCGTAGGCGATGCCGATGGCCAATACCACCGCCGTGACGGCAGCCACCAGCCACTTGTTGGCAAGCAGGATGTCCAGGTAGTGGCCGAGATCGACATCGTCGTCGTCGGCGCGGCCGGGAGTGCTGGACGGAGTCAGCGTCGAATGGGATGTGAGTGTGGAGTTCATCGGCTGGATACTTTTGAAATTCGTTGGACCCAATGCCGGGCACCGGCTTCGATTTGTGCAAGAGATGCTTGAAACACCTCGCGTGGCCGGCGGTACGGATCAGGCACGTCCTGTCCGCTCTGCCCGGCCATCAGAAAGACTTTTCCGCTCGTGAAGGGATAGCGCTCATGCATTGCACGCCGCTGATCGCGCTCCATCACGAGAATCAGGTTAGCGCGCTGGCACATGTCGAGGCTGATCTGGCGCGCCCGGTGCGTTTCGATATCGATGCCCTTCTCGCGCATCAACTCTTTGGCCACGGGGTCCGCGGGATAGCCGATCAACGCGCCCAGGCCGGCCGAGCTCACCTCGCGCCCGGGCAAGGCAGCAGCCATCAGGCCTTCGGCCATGGGACTGCGACAGATGTTGCCGGTGCACACGATGAGAATGTTCCGCATGAGGTTGTTGTGCGACCCCGACCTGCTACTTGTAGGTCCCGCGAATCAGGTTCGCGCTCTGGGTCGACGGCAGGACCAGGTTGACGATGCGGCTCCATCGCACCAGTTCGACCGGATCGACGAACACGACGTCCTTGGGCTGCAATGCAAAGCCGTCGGCCATGGCCAACGCCAATGCATTTCGCGCATCGAGGTGGAAGATCGCCTGGCCGCCCTGCGGGCGGTTGCGAACCACATAGATTTGCCGCGGATTGGCGGTGCCGAGATCGACGCCGCCGACCTCGCTCAGGGCGTCGTTCAGGCTCAATCGGCCATTGCGCATCAACACGGCAGCCGGGCGAAGCACTTCGCCCATCACCGAGATCTTGCTGTCTTCACGGTTGCGCACGGTGATCATGTCGCCGCTGCGCAGGGGAATGCGGGTCGGATCGACCCCCACTTCCGCCATGCCCATCAAGTCGATGGGCGTGGTCACACCGTCGCGCGTCAGCGTGACGAAAGACCGGTCGCCCGTCGGCGTGATGCCACCCGCCCGGCTGATGGCCTCCGGCAACGACATGGGGATGTCGGTGAAGACCTGCAAGCCCGGCACGCGCACTTCGCCTTCGACGTAAGCGCGCTTGCTACGGAACGCCTGAACACGCACGTTGACCTGGGGCTCCTTGAACACGCGCTGCAGCCGCTTGGTCACGACGTCTTCGAGTTCCTGCACCGTCATGCCCGCGACTTTGAGCGTGCCCGCATACGGAAAGCTCAGTTGGCCGGTGTTGGAGACGATGAAACCAGGGGCAGGCGAGACGCTGGCCGGGTCAGCCACTGTGGTCGCCGGAATGGCGCTCGAAATGATTTCAGGATGGTCGAAGACAGTGATGCCGACGACGTCGCCCGGACCAAGGCGATAAACCTCCGGCTCGCCCAACAATTTGGCGACGTCCTGCGGAATCGTCGTCGGACGGGCCGAAGTCAGCGTCTTCAGCAGTTCCGGGCTGATTTCCGAAACGGTGCCTTCGGGCGGCCGATCGGGATCGACCACGCCTCCATTGGCCGCCGTGGCCTTGGCCGCGTTGTCGCTGACAGCGCGCACGGCGCTGCTGGTGGTTTCAAAGCCAGGTCCGATAGCGGCACAGCCGGACACCGCAAGCAGTGCCAGACCAGACGCCACCAACGCGGCAGATACATAAATTCGTTTCAAGCCGGACCCCCGAAATCGCCGTAAAAATGAATACTTTTGCAAACAGTTACGACTGTACATCACGTAACGCCAAAAGCTCAAATTGTTTCGGGGTGTAGATCGTTTGATGGAGAAACGTGAACTTTTGCACTAAACGCAAAAAGACGCGATTTCCGGGCGAAGCCTTTATACAGACACGATCTATTGCTATTAAATCAATAGCACAGGGTACTAAAAAAGTCTAGTGCACTCAGGGGGTTTCTGTCTGCGCCGCACGTTTCCAGGCCGCGGCGGCTTGGTCGGCGTCGTCGCGGTCCTCGGCAAGGGTCGCGAGCGCCTGCCACGATCGCCGGTAAAGACCGGTGTCTTGCAAGCCGGACCCGGCCTGTGTCAGCAGCTGCTGGGCTTTTCCCCACAGCTGGCGCTTCATGCAGGCCATGCCCGCGAGGTACTGCAGATTGGGGTCGCGCGGGTTGTTGCGTTGCGCCAGTTCGATGCGCGCGAGCCACTCCGCGTCGACCGATTCCAGGCCCGCTTCCAGCGCACGGGCCAGCTTCACGCGCAGACTGTCGCTCACACTGTGCGGCTGCTCGATCATTCGCGTCCAGACCGGCAGCAGCCAGTTCCGGGCGATCGCCAGGTCGCCACGCAAGAGGGCCATGCGCTGCGCGCCATGGATCGCAATCTCGGGCATCTCGCGTTCGGAGGGTTCGAGTTGCCCCCAGGCACTCAAGAGTTGCGCCGGATCGTGGGCGCCCGAAAGCAATTCGGTCGCCAGGCCGCGCACGATGCTGGCCGCCGCCGCGTCAGAAAACGCGCGGTGCTTGGCGAGCAACCGTGCGGTCTCGAGAGCCTCCGACGTGCGCCGGTCGAGCCGCGCCGCCTTGAGCCTGAGGCGGAGCGCCAGGGTGCGCCGCTGCGCGCCTTGCGGGAGTTCTTCGAGCCGCGCGAGCGCAGCCGGCGCGTCGCGGTCTT
>JAQGMP010000229.1 GCA_028292285.1 Variovorax sp.
CGCCGGGCTTTTGATCAGCTCCAACGTCAAGAGCGCCGACGGCAACAACGCCGGCCAGTTGCTGGAGCTCGACGCGATCCTCGCGGTCACGCTGGGTGGCACGGCGCTCACGGGCGGGCGCTTCAGCTTGGTCGGCAGCGTCATCGGCGCGTTGATCATCCAGACGCTGACGTACGCCATCTATTCGCTCGGCGTGCCGCCGGAGATCAACCTGGTGGTGAAGGCCGTCGTGGTGTTTCTGGTGATGCTGATGCAGTCGCCGGAGTTTCGTGGGCAGGTGCGGGCGCTGGCGGTGCGTGCGCCGCGCGGGGAAGTACGCACATGAGCACGCCGATGAACGACTCCCTCTCCCCGGCGGGGGAGAGGGTTGGGGTGAGGATGGTCCCTGCCGCGAATACACCCTCACCCCAACTCTCTACCGCTGGCGGGAGAGGGGGTAACGCGCTCAATCCGAAGTACTGGCCGCTGGCCGCGACCATCTCGCTGTTCGTGCTGATGGCGACGCTCGGCTCGGTGCTCTACGACGGCTTTTTCTCTGCGCAAGTCTTCTTCAATCTGCTGATCGACAACGCCTTCCTGATCATCGTCGCGGTCGGCATGACCTTCGTCATCTTGTCGGGCGGCATCGACCTGTCGGTCGGTTCCGTCATCGCGCTCACCACGATGGTGTCGGCAACGCTGGTCGAAAAGCATGGCTGGAGCCCGTGGGCGGTGATTCCGCTGGTGCTGGCGATGGGCACCGCATTCGGCGCGTTCATGGGCGTGTTGATCGAACGCTTCAGGCTGCAGCCCTTCATCGTCACGCTGGCGGGCATGTTCCTGGCACGCGGCCTGTGCTACCTCATCAGCATCGATTCGATCAGCATCACCAATCCGTTCTATGCGATGGTGTCGCAGACGCGCATTCCGGTGTGGGGCGATGCGTCGCTGTCGATCAGCGCGGTGATCGCCATCATCGTGGTGCTGGCCGCGGTGTTCGTCGCGCATTGCACGCCGTTCGGCCGCACCGTTTACGCCGTCGGCGGCAGCGAACACTCGGCCATGCTGATGGGCTTGCCGGTGCGCTCGACGTTGATCGGCGTCTACACGCTGTCGGGCTTTTGCTCGGCGCTTGCGGGGGTGGTGTTCACCTTCTACATGCTGTCGGGCTACGGCTTGCACGCGGTCGGCCTGGAACTGGATGCCATCGCCGCCGTCGTGATCGGCGGCACGCTGCTCACCGGCGGCGTGGGCTACGTGGCAGGCACGCTTTTCGGCGTGCTGATGCTCGGCATCATCCAGACGTTGATCTCGTTCGATGGCACGTTGAGTTCGTGGTGGACGCGCATCGTCGTCGGCGCGTTGCTCTTTGCCTTCTGCCTGTTGCAGCGCTTTTTTACGGCGCGCGCGCTGCGGCGCTGATTCACAAGATCAGTAGATCGGCGTGACCGTTTCGCGGATCACACCACCACCGAGCACGCTGCCCTGGATGTCGGTCTGACCCGTCCCGCGCACGCGAGCCTCGCAGGCCGTGCGCTCCATCGGTGGCTGCAAGCCGCAGCGCGCCAATGCGTTTTGCAGATAGTCGGGTGCGCCCGTCAGCTGGCCTTGCGCTGCAGCCTGGCGTGCCGCACCGGCCTCGCGAATGCAGGCCGCACGGTCTTGCTGGATGTGTCCGCACACGGCCACCTCTTCGCGGTAGGTTCCTGAGCCGTAGCCATCGGATGAATACCGCGGCCCGGCAGCCGATGCCGCACCGGCACAAGCAATGCCGCCCGCTGCGAGCAGCACGGCGAAGGTCGAATGAAGAGTTGATTTTTTCATGGTGATTGCTCCTTCAGAAAAATCGGTTGGAGATCCGTTCGAAGATCATTTGGCAGGCGTGGTCGTCACGGTTTCACGGATCACGCCGCCGCCCATGACGCTGCCGCTGGTGGATGTCGAGGTGTTGCCGGCGCCGCCTTGAATGCGCGCCATGCAGTCGGCCTGATCGGCTGCGGGCTGGAGGCGGCAGCGTTCCATCGTGTTGGCGCTGTTGCCCGTCGGGCCCGCGGTGGTCAACCCGGCGCGGCCGGCTTCCTGCCGTGCGGCGCCGGCTTCGCGCAGGCACGCCGCCTTGTCTTGCTGGACGCCGTCGCACGTGGCTTTTTCGCTCTGCATGCGGGCAGCGGTGCCGGGTGCGGCAGCCTGCGCCCACACAGCGGGTGCAGTACCCAGCGCGACGGCGGCGAAGAGGGCAGCCGCAGCCAGGCGGTGTGCCGAAGATGCGAAGGTGAAAGTCTTGCTGTTCATGAGAGTCCTTTTGAGCTTCATGAACTGTGGCGCCGGTGGCGCCGCGCTGCTGTGGGACGGCGCAGCCTTTACAGGCGCTCCGCCATCCCGAGCGTCGCGGGACGTTTCCTACAAAACTCTTCGACTATCCCGCGGCGATGCGCATGGCCAGGTGCGCCAGCGCCTCGTCGACCTGGTCCACCAGAATCAACGACAGGTCGCCCGGTTGCAAACGCGCGAGCGCCGTGTCGATGGCAATGAACTCGCCGCGAATCTCGTCGATGTGGTGCGTGCGCGAGGCGCCCTGCAAGCCTTGCCGCAGCAGCGCCATGACTTCGCCATCGGCACGGCCGCGCTGTGCCGCGTCCTGGTACAGGATCACTTCGTCGAAGGCTTGGCCCAGGATGGCGGTCTG
>JAQGMP010000295.1 GCA_028292285.1 Variovorax sp.
CCTCTATGCGCCCGACGCCGTGCGACCGCTGCGCGCCAAGGAGCATTTCCTCAAGGCCGACACGCAGGTCGACCTGCACGTGCATCCGTGGCCGCAACTGACCTTCTCCACGCGCGGCGTGATCCGCCTGAGCACGCGCGACGGCAGCTACATCGTGCCGCCCTCGCGGGCCCTGTGGGTGCCGGCGGACGTGCCGCACAACATCACGGTGGTGGAGGACGCGGTGCTGCGCACGGTCTACCTCCACACCTGGCTCGCGCCGAGCTGGGAGCGCTGCGAGGTGCTGGAGATCAGCCCGCTGCTGCGCGCGCTGCTGCTGGCGCTCGACACCACACCTGACGGCTTGCCGCCGGTCGATGCCGAAGCCGCGCCGCGCGAACGCATGATCGCGCCGTTGCTCATCAGCGAACTCGAACGCGCGACGCAAATCCAGATCGACGTGCCGCTGCCCACCGACAAGCGACTGCGCCAGCTGTGCGAGACGCTGCTGCGCAACCCGGCCGATCGTGCGACGCTGGCCGAACGGGCCGCGGCCATCGGTGCCAGCGAGCGCACCGTGGCGCGGCTCTTTCGCGATCAGCTCGGCACCAGCTGGCAGCAGTGGCGCCAGCAGGCCGTGATGGCGCATGCGCTGCCCTTGCTCGCGCGCGGCATGCCGGTGAGCCGGGTCGCCGCGGCCAGCGGGTACGCGACCGACAGCGCGTTCTGCGCCATGTTCAAGGCCGCGACCGGCCAGTCACCGACCGCGTTCCAGCACAGGAAGCGGCAGTAGCGCCCGCGACAGCTGCAGCATCTGTTGCAAACGCTCCCGAACGAACGCCTCATCTCATCGACCGACCATTTCATCTTCAAAGGGACGCCATCATGAAAACACGCATCACCATCGCTTCGCTTCTTCTGGCATCGATCGGCGCTTCCGCCGGCGCGGCCAACCTGCTCGATTCGCTCAAGTCGCAGGCCGGCAACTACGCGATGCCGGCGGTCGGCAGCAAGACGGTCGGCAATGCGGCCGGCGTGCTGCAGTACTGCGTCCAGAACAACTACCTCGGCGGCGATGCGGCATCGATCAAGGACAAGCTGCTGGCCAAGGTCACAGGACAGCCTAGGCAACAGACCGGCTTCGCGAACGGCGCCAAAGGCCTGCTGCAAGGCGACGGCAAGTCGATCGACCTCAAGTCGGTGTCTGGCAAAGTGAAAACGAAGGCGTGCGACTACGTGCTTAAAAACGCGAAGTCGTTGGTCTAGCGTCCGCATCGACGCCACCGACGCCATCGGCCCAGCGCATGGCCGGCGACTCGAGCGTGCGCACCGCTTCGGCCGCGCCGGGCAACCACAGCTGCACGGTCGTCAGGTAGATGCGCAGCAAAAAACGCATGGCTTCCATCGCCGCTTCTTCGCGGCCGATCGCCTTGAGCAAGGCCCAGTCGGATGCGGCCTCGAGCGGCAAGCCGGTGGCTTGCGCATCCTGCAGCGCGTACCAGACCGACACCGTTGCGCGCGACGCGGGCTGGCCGAGCGCCGGTAGCGCGCGCTCCGCGAGCGTCACGTCGAGCCAGCGCCGCAGCCCATCGTCGATGCCGGTCACCGCGTGCACCAGCGCGTGGGCCAGCGGCACCGCCGTCAACGGGAGCGTCTGCACAGTGAGGCGATACGGGTCGAAACGATCGGGCCGATCGAAAGCGTGCCGCGTGGGCCACCCTCGAAGTTCGGCGAACGGGCGAAACCATTTGTGCATGCACAAGCGTCGCCGAAGCAGCCGGTTTGCGCTGTAGGCGCAGTCTGAATCGGCGCGGGCATTTCGACGCGGCACTGCGCGATTCGCGCCCCTATACTCGACCGCCACTCTCCAATCAAACGGGTGCGAGGCACAGCACGCCTTCACTTTCAGCTGCGGTTTTGATAGCCACCTCACCCTCCTTGCGACAGCGGCTCGCGCGCTGGATGCCCTGCCTTGCATGGCCACGTCCGAGTCGCGCGCTGCTGCAGGGTGAAGCGCTCGCCGGCATCACCGTCGCGCTGATGGTGATCCCGCAAGGCGTCGCCTACGCGGCGCTCGCGGGCATGCCGCTGGTGACCGGCGTGTATGCGGCGCTGTGGCCCGCGCTGATCGCGGTGCTGTTCAGTTCGTCGCAGCGCCTGTCGGTCGGACCGACAGCGCTGACCAGCCTGCTGGTCGGTGCATCGCTCGCGCCGCTCGCGGTCGCGGGCAGCGACGAGTGGGTGGCGATGGCGGTGTGGCTCACGCTGCTGTCGGGCGGCATCCAGATCCTGATCGGCCTCGGGCGATTCGGCTGGATGCTGCGGCTGGTCAACTCGCCGGTGCTCACCGGCTTCACGCAGGGCGCGGCGATTCTGATCGCCGTCTCGCAATTGCCGTCGCTGCTCGGCTTCACCGGCCGCACCGTGCCGCAGTTTCTGCAGGGCGCATCGCCGCCCGACTGGACCGCGATGGCCTTCGGCCTCGGCAGCATGGCGGTGCTGTGGCTGGGCAAGCGCTGGCTGCCGCGTTTTCCGACCACCATGGCGCTGGTGGCCGGTGCCGCGGCACTCAGCTGGTCACTCAGCTATGCATTGCTCGGCGGCGCCGTGGTGGGTGCATTGCCATCGGGCCTGCCGTCGTTCTACTGGCCGGGCGCCCTGCCCGGCGGCACGCTGCACACGCTCGGCACCTTGCTGCTGCCCGCGCTCACGATCACGCTGGTGAGCTTTCTGGAGACGGCATCGAGCGCCAAGATCGACAACGCGCGCGCCGGCACGCTGTGGAACGAAAACCAGGACCTGGTCGGGCAAGGCCTGGCCAAGGTGGCGTCGGGCCTGACCGGCGCCTTTCCGACCAGCTCGTCGTTCTCGCGTTCGGCCATCACGCTCTATGCTGGCGCACAGACCGGCTGGGCCACGCTGTTCAGCGTGGTCGTGGTGGCGCTCACCCTGCTGTGGCTGATGCCGCTGCTCTATCACGTGCCGCAGGCGGTGCTGGCCGCGGTGGTCATGACGGCGATCATCGGGCTCATCAAACCACGCAGCTTCGCGGTGCTGTGGCGCGTGTCGCGCATCGAAGCCGGCATCGCCATCGCCACCTTCGCGCTGACGATCGCCACAGCGCCATCGATCTACTGGGGCGTGCTCGGCGGCCTGCTCGCGAGCCTGGCGAACTACATGTACCGGCACCTGCATCCGCGCATCATCGAAGTCGGGCTGCACGGCGATGGCAGCCTGCGCGACCGGCATTTGTGGCACTTGCCGCCGCTGGCGCCCACGCTCTACGCGCTGCGCATGGATGCGGAGCTCGACTTCGCGTCGGCCAGCACGCTCGAACGCGCCATCGCCGAAGTGCTGGC
>JAQGMP010000322.1 GCA_028292285.1 Variovorax sp.
GCCGGCGCGCGTGTAGGCGGTCGAACCGTCGGTCGCCTTCACCTGGAAGAAGCCCTTGCCGTTGATGGCGACGTCGAGGTCGTTGCCGGTGATCGACAGCGTGCCTTGCGAGAACTGTTGGGCCACCGCACCCACTTCGACGCCCAGGCCGACGTTGGTGCCGCCCAGCGCGCCGGCCGAGCTGGCATAGATTTCGGCGAATTCGGCGCGCGACGACTTCATGCCGGTGGTGCCGGCGTTGGCGATGTTGTGGCCGATGACGTCGAGGCTGCGGCTGGCGGCGTTGAGGCCGGAAAGTGCTTGCTGAAAACTCATGGAAAAGTGCTCCTGAAGGGAAGAAGGGCTGATCAGAGAACCGTGTGGACCTTGGCGTACGGCGTGACGCCGGCCGACAGCAGCGTGAGCGTGAGCCCGTTGGCATCGTTGCCGACCGCCACGACCTTGTCGCGCATCAACGCCGTGGACTGCACCGCGTCGCCACTGTTGGTGGCGGTCACCTTGAACTGCAGCACCGCGCCGGCCGGGTAGTTCGATGCATCGAGGCTGAAGCCGTGCTGGCCGGCTTCGAGCTTGCCGAGCGACACCGTGTCGACGATCTGGCCGCCGGCGGTCATGACCTGCACCTTGACGTCGGTCGCACCCGTCGCGAGCTCGACGGCACCGACCGCCGTGGTGCCATCGATGGCGATCTGGTTGCCTTCGGTCAGCACGCTGCGCCCGACCATGTCGCCGGACTGCAGCATCTGCTGCGACGCCATCTGCGCGGCCATCGCCTTCATCGTGGTGTTGAGCGACTCGATGCCGGTGACGGTGTTGATCTGCGCCATCTGCGTGGTCATCTGCGCGTTGTCCATCGGGTTCATCGGATCCTGATTGGCGAGCTGCGCGACGAGCAGCTTCAGAAACCGGTCCTGGATGTCCGACGAGCTGGTGCTCGTGCTGGAAGTCGAGGCCGCGTCTGCGCTCGAGCTGATGTTGTAGCTCGACGCCGAGTTGGCGATGCCGGAGGTGGCGCTGGTGGCGGTCATTGACGGGGTCCTTTTTTTACTGGCCGAGCTGAAGCGTTTTCAGCATCAGGCTCTTGGCGGTGTTCATGATTTCGATGTTGTTCTGGTAGGAGCGCGAGGCCGAAATCATGTTGACCATTTCTTCCACCGGGTTCACGTTCGAATGCGTCACATAGCCCTCGGAATCGGCGGCCGGGCTGGCGGGTTCGTGCACCTTGCGGCCAGGCGTCTGGTTCTCGGAGATCGAGTCGACGCGCACGCCGGCATCGGCCGCGCTGCCGTACGGCACGGTCTGGAATACCACTTGCCGCGCCTTGTAGGCCTGGCCGTCCGGGCCGGCGACGGCGTCGACGTTGGCCAGATTGCTGGCCACCACGTTGAGGCGCTGCGACTGCGCGCTGACCGCGCTGCCGGCAATGCCGAGGATCGAGAACATCGACATGGTTTATTGCCCCTGAATGGCCGACATCAAAGTCTTGCTCTGGCCGCTGATGAAGCGCAGCGTGGCTTCGTAGCGCACTGCGTTGTCGGCAAAGGCGGCGCGCTCGCGATCGAGGTCGACACTGTTGCCGTCGGCGGTCGGCTGGGTCTGCACCACGTAGCCCGCGCCGTTGTCGCTGTCGCCGATGCTGGCGCCACTGCCCGCGGTAAGAGGGATATGGCGCGCATTGCTGCGGCCGCTGTCGATCGTGTCGGCGCTGGTGGTCATGCGCAATGGCGAACTGCTGGTCGCATCACCCGTGGCGCTCCGCAAGGCATCGGCAAAGTCGAAGTCGCGGGCCGCGTAGCCCGGCGTGTCGGCGTTGGCAATGTTGCTGGCGATCACGCGCTGGCGATCGGCGCGCAGCACCAGAGCCTTCGCATGGAAGTCCAGTGAGTTCGTCAAGTTGTCCAGCATCGGAAAAGCCTCGGATAGGAGTGGGTGGCCATTTCGGGCCGTGTGGAAATTATGAAAACGCGGCCACTCCGGGAAGCACGGAGTAAAGGGGGGAATCGCGGCTTGTTCGGTGCTTTGTGCGATGCGGCGCTGCCTATATTTCAGTCGCGGCACTGTTGCTGCAGCTTCCTCTTTGGACCTCCGGAAAGGCGCCTCATGCCGTCCCTTCAATTTCTCAGCCGACGACCTGGCCGCGGCCACATCGCTGGCGTTGCGGCCTTGTGCGTCTCTCTGTATGTGGCTGCCTTGTGCGGCACGGCGAACGCCCAGCAGGCGCCTTCGCAAGGCGCCGAGGTCGCGCCCGAATTCGTCGCCGCCACGCAGCAGTGGCTCGACGACGCGGTCGCCAAATCACAGGCGGCGTCGGCGTCGCCGCTTCGCATGGAAGTGAGCGTAGGCGCACTCGACAGCCGGTTGCGGCTGGCACCGTGCACCCACGTCGAGCCCTACATTCCGGTTGGGATGCGCCTGTGGGGCCGCACGCGGCTCGGCCTGCGCTGCACCGATGGCGGAGGCCGCTGGAACGTGTTCTTGCCCGTCACCATCAAGGCCTTCGGTCCGGCCTGGGTGTTGCGCGACAACGTGGTCGCCGGCACCTTGCTGACCGCTGCCGATGCGGTCGAGGCCGAAGCCGACTGGGCCGCCGAGCCGTCGCCGGTGGTGGCGGACCCTGCGATGTGGGTCGGGCAGACCGCGGCGCATTCATTGGCGGCCGGGCAGCCGGTGCGCCAGTCGATGGTCAAGCCGGCGCAGGTGTTTTCGGCCGGCGCGCAAGTGCGTGTAGTGGCGTCGGGCCCGGGATTCGAGGTAACTTCCGATGCGCAGGCCATGACGCCGGGCGTCGTCGGCCAACTGGTGCGCCTGCGCATGGAAAATGGCCGCATCACGACAGGAATCGTGCAGGATCTGCGCACCGTCCGGCTCTCGATGTGAGTCGGCCTGAAAAAAGTTCTCAAGTTCCTCCAACGGGTGCCGAAATTACAGGGACGATGCTTCCACAAGGGGGCACTGGAGTTGAATCATGAAGATCCACGCATTGAACGATCCCGCCCTGGCGGCCGCATCGCTCGCCGCCACCAAGGCCGAGCGCAGCGCAGCCTCGGGCAGCACCGCCGGCACCGACGCAACCGACCCGGCAAATGCTGTCGACGGCGCGACGGTCACGGTGTCGGGCGCGGCCCGCACGCTGAACGTCGCCTCCGCCGGCACCGGCATCGATGAAGCCAAGGTGGCCGCCGTCAAGGCGTCCATCGCAGACGGCACCTTCAAGGTCGATTCCGGCGCCATCGCCGACAAGATGCTTTCGAATGCCCAGGAAATGTTGAGCCGAGCGAGGAACTGACCATGCCCGATACCCGCAACTCCACCGAATCCCTTCTGGTCGAAGTCGAGCAGCAGCTCGACGTGGTCGATGCCGGCCTGATGGCCGGCGAACCCGATGCACTGCAGCGCGCCTGTGCCGCCCTGCGCGAGGTCGCCCTGTCTTTTGCCCGCGTGCTCGAAGCGGCCTTGTCGGCCGAAGTGTTCGACCATGCTTTCCGTCGCCGCATCGACGCCGTGGCCCAGCGCCTGGCCACGCAGCGCCAGAGCATCGCCCGCCGCACCGTGGTGGTCGAGCGCGCGCTGGCCTCGATCTTCAGGCCGCAAGCCGACGCGACCTACGCGCGCCTGGGTGACCGCCCGAGCTTCGCCTCGCACTGAGCCCTTCGCTTCGCACCGAGCGTTAGCGATAAGCGCTTTCGCATTAAGCTGCGGGGCCGCCGCAACCCGCGGCAGGAATCTTGCAAAGGTGATGTGATGATTCGATGCGCATGGATCCACACCGCGCTCGCCGGCGTGCTGTTGACAGCAGCCGGCGTTGCCGCTTCTGCCCCGACCGAAATTCTGAAGGAAATGCCTGCGAAGGGCGTCGTGCGCCATGGCGACATCGTCTACGTGGACGATGGCAAGTGCCCTGCCGGTCAGGTGAAGAAAATCATCGGCGGCGACCTGAAGACTGGCGTGTCACGTCAGGTGACGTGCGTGAAGCGGCCCGACTGAGGGCGCCTCGTCTCAGGCCTCGCTGACCTCAGTGGCTGCGCATCTTCGCGCGAAGCCGCGCGATCGACTGGCTGTGCAACTGGCTCACGCGTGATTCGGTGATGCCGAGCACGGCGGCGATTTCCTTCAGGTTCATGTCCTGCTCGTAGTACATGCCCATGATGAAGCGTTCGCGTTCCGGCAAGCCATCGATCGCCACCACCAACGCCTTCTTCAGGCGCTGATCTTTCAGCAAGCTCAGCGGGTCGGCTTCGGTATCGGCCGTGTGCCGATCGAGAAAACCGTCCGAATCTTCACTGCCGGCGCCGATGTCTTCGAGGTACACCAGCTGCGTGCCGCGCACGCGGCCCAGCAACGCCTGGTAGTCGTCGAGCGGCATCTTGAGCTCGGCGGCGATTTC